>CAZPUI010000022.1:0-18406 GCA_964589695.1 uncultured Solibacteraceae bacterium
GTGTGACGCGGGGCCGGGCAGCCGGTCGATCGCCGCGTCGCACGCGACGGAGGCCCGCACGACGTCGGCGCTACCCGACCGTTCGCGGCATCAGAGATGATCACCAAGGAGGCGAGCGATGGCTCGTTCGAGGAACGTCTTGCTCCAGCTCCTCTGCGCCTGGAGGGGCGGCCAACCGACGAAACACCGACGGCCCAGGCAGGGGGGCCCCCACGTGGATCGCCTGGAAGCCCGGGTGGTCCCGTCGTGCCTCGGGCTCGCCGACGCGGCGATGACGGCGCAATCGACCGCGGCCGAGGTCGGCCTGACCGACGGCTCGACCACCTCCACTTCGACGTCGGCCGCGTCCTCGTCCTCGACATCAACCGCGTCCGCGGCCTCCACCTCGAGCGGCTTCGCGTTCCCGGGCGGACCCCTGGCGCTGCGGGGGGGCGGCTTCCGGCGGGGCGGGGGCGCCTATGACCAGGGCGTACGCCCCGGAACTGCTAAGGGCGAGGCTTGAAAGGGAGCTTGCGCTCAGGCCCGTGGCCAGGACGGGCCAGGCAGGGGCCGTTGAATCCCAGCGAACCCAGGCCAGGTCGGCCAAGGTGGGATTACCGGGCAGGGTCAGGGTGGCGGTGAGGGCGGGCGTGCCGGGCACCTCGATCCACCAGGCCGCCACGGCGCTCCAGCCCGCGGGCAGAAGGCCGGGCAGCCCCTGGGTGCTAAGGGGCGTCGCTTGAAGGGCGCTGAGGTCCTGGGTCGAGGTCAGGCGCAGGGCACCACCCCCGAAGGTCTGGGGCGTGTTGGCACTAAGGGCCTTCGGTGCGTCCATGGGCGTCAGCCGCACATCCACCAGGGCCTGGACCCCGGCAACCTGCAGTTGGGCCGTGCGCCACACGGGAACATGCCCCTCCTTTTCCACCTTCACCCAGCCCGGGACCCCCAGGAGGGTGGCCCGGCCACTGGCATCCAGCAGGGCACTCACGCCCCCTTCCACCAGGGCGGTGGCGCCGGGGAGTACAAGCCCCGTGCGGTCATCGAAGGCTTCCACGGAGACATTGGCGCCCCCGGGCATCACGGTGACATACATGCGGGAGGAGGGACCCGCCTCCGAGAACGAGGAGCGAAGCGACGAGTGATCGGGAGGAGGCTCCAGTGGAGCCTCTGATAGGCGGGATGGCGGGTGATGCTGGCGGCAAGGTCGGCGGGGGGATCGTGGAGTCCGCGCTACGTTCACAACAGGGGGCTTGGGCCTCGATCGGAATGCCCCTTGGTCTTTGATTTGGGTAGATTTGGACATGATCTGGCTGATTCGCGCGATGGCCCTGTTGGTACTGTTCCTGGTGAACTCCAGTCTGTTCCACCATAAACAGGGATTGAACGACCACGAGAAGGACCTTGAGATCCTGGCCCTGCGACAGCAACTGGCCCTTGCGCGCCAGGCGCTTCGATTGGAAAAGCGAAGGGTCATGGCTGGTGGGTGGTATCGATGATTCTGGGTTCTGATGTCCAAGGCATGGCCGCGGTGGAGGTCTGTGTGCGTTCTGGTTCAACCTTCGACCGTCATTGCCTGGCATCGGGCAGGGTTCCGGTTGTTCTGGAAGTGGCAGTCCGGGGGAACGGTCAAACCTGGGCGACCCACAGTGCCAGAGGGAGTCCGAAATTTAAATTGGTCGGCTGGCATTGGAGAATCCGTTCTGAAGTGCTACACGAATTCACCATTCGACCGCAGCGCAGCGTAGGGAGAATAGGACGGAATCGACGAAGTCGATTGCCGCCCGGAGGGCGAGTGCCGAAGGCGCGAGTCACGCTGAACTCATGAAACTCGGGTTTTCGATCGCTGAACGTAGTGTGCAGCGCTACATCCCGAAGCGTCCGCTCAATCCCAAGCGGGCGCAGAGCTGGCGCAACTTCCTGCATAATCACCGGGAGGTTCTTTCGGCTATGGATTTCTGCGTGGTTCCAACCGTGACCTTCGGGCAATTGTATGTCCTTATCATCATGGACCATGGTCGCCGATTGGTGAGGCACTTCAATGTCACGGCGAATCCAACTGCCGAATGGGTCAAGGCCCAACTCAAGGAAGCGTTTCCTTACGATGAAAGACCAAAGTATCTGATATTTGACCGCGATACGACCTTCGGGGCCGTGAAGGGATTCATCGAATCCATGGGCATTGACCCAAAAGTCATCTCCTACAAGTCGCCATGGAAGAACGGGGCGTGTGAGCGGCTCATCGGAACACTACGCCACGACTTGCTGGACCACGTCATCGTGCTCAACGAAAACCACCTGCGGCGATTACTGAAGGAATACCTCCGCTATTACCACGAGGATCGAACCCATCTTGCGTTAAACAAGGACTCGCCTCACGGAAGGTCAATGGAATTAAGGCCGAGCCCTACATCACGGTTGATCGGAAATCCCAAAGTGGGTGGACTCCATCACCGGTATTGCTGGGACAAAGCAGCCTAAAGCCCCCGGGAAGTAGGGCGGCCCTCGCCAAAGGCGATTTGGCTTCGCCATGCCTCTTGGGGATGTTGCACGCTATTGGGTTGTCAAGGAAGGTCATCTTTGGCGGGGCAAAGATCGGAATTATGAGAATATCTATACTTGACTCACTGACATTTCGAGTGTCACAGATTTGTTTTGTGTTGAAATTGCCACAGATTGAATTTTTGCCAGACACAGTTAGAATTCTGAAAACACCTATACCTGGCTCACAAAGTTTCAAGTGTCACAGATCTGTTCTGTGTGCAAAATGACTCAGATTAAACTACTGCAAAGCACAGCGGCGCAATGTACAACAGCTCGGATTCTCATTGTATTTGTTCGAGAATTTTGTCAATTTCTACTTTTGTTTTGCCATCCTGTTCAAGTGATAGTCGTAGCGACCACTGGAACAATTTGATTCGACGCACCATGTCCTCAGCTTTTTCTTTTGGTGGTGTTCGATTTTGTTTGTACTGCATCTCCCATAATAATTTATTTAATCGAAAAATTTCTGCAACATCAGCCTTTAGTCCTCCTTTGCCCTGGCCCTGGGCTTCGATCAAGTATTCTAGACATTGCATATTACCAGCTTCTACTCCCTTTTTGAGGTATCGAACTTTTTCTTCGTCTGGAAAACCAGATAACATGAACATATACTGAATTGCGCGTGTATCACCGGCTTGTGCTGCTTTCCTTATCCATATGTTGCCTTCGGTTTGTGTAACATACTGGTCTACGAGTCCGTCACCCCCGATGTAATGTGCACGTCCGAGTGTAAACATAGCATCAGCATTTCCCATCCGCGCCAGAGTATGGATACGGATTCTTCGGATGCACATGAGAATACAAACAATAACCACCACAAAAAGAATGCATGCCCCCGACAATAGTATTTTGCCGGTCTTCATCGCACTTTCCTTTCGAACTTTAACAATACATCGGTCTGGCTGCCGGGCTTAATCGCCAATTTTATCTCCGGAAAATCAGGAACGTACTCAACCCCTGTCGAAGGGTGTTTTACAGGTTTCGATTTCAGCCAATAATCCCCGGGCGGAAGCTTGGGAATGTATGCTCCACGATTGAAATACTGAGTTTCCTCAGCACCCACCATGTTCAGAGAGACCTCTGCGTTCATTTCCTGCAGGGGTAGTCCCTCAATCGTTAGCTCTATACCGCCCAGGATTTGGGCACCGTTGCGAGGTGGAGTGGCCTGGTTTACTCCACCACAGTCGCCACGTTCACACACGGGTGAGCCAATGAAAAAATTGTCAAAAGACCCGGGTGCTGTCGCAAAAGCGAAATTATAATCCACTTTGGTGCTTTGTTGAATGGCTTCTCCGTTGTTGCGATATACGTTACAGTAGTAAGCATTAACGAAATCGTGATTATCAGTAGTCAGAGCACCGCAGGTCGAATAATGAACGATCATTTTATGTTGTGAAAGTGATGATAGTATCTCGGGCCCAGGATCGTACCACACGGCATTTTGGGATCCAAGCAAAGCTACAGAATTTTTGGTGAGAATTGGTCCCGCAGCGGGTGACATTCTCCACCCGACCTGTTGCAAAAGATGATTGACCATTATAGCTCCAGAACTCCCCAGCGACGTTTCCCAAGGCATAGGAACCATACCCACATAATGCGGAACCGAATCAAAACGGTTAACGTGGTGGACCATAGACCGGAAGTTGATTGGGGACCACCACAAGGCTGGGTTGGCTCCATTGCCATAATCAGAATAGTCGAACTGATCCACAACTTTGATGGTTCGGGGTCCGGGACCATTAATTTTGCCATCAACGATCACGTTCCCTACCCGGGTCCGTGCACCTGCCACCAGTCTCGCACCTTGACTGTGCGCGTGAATACTTAGAGTAGATCGTAGCTTGGCTAATGTTTGCAGTGCCAGGGCTTCTGCTTCCGTCGGGTTAAGGTTAAGGAACTTATCTCGAACCCATTTCTCCTTGAACTCCTCTTCAAACGCCTGGTCGTTGAGGATGGATACCACGGCACGCAGCACAGCAATAAGTCGAAGGGTGTCCGGCCGAACCGTGGGGGCATATGGATTCCCTGTATCCTCTTGGTTGGCTAACAAATCACGGATGTCCATGACATCTGAACTATCCCAGCTATTACTACCTTCGTAGCGAACCGTGGTTTCATTAAATGAATTAATAACGGGAACGTGCATGGCGGTGGGGTCCTGGGGGGTGACACCCTCCAGTAGGTCCAAGCGTTTCTGGATCAAGTTGGTCGCCTGGTAGGCCATGTCAGTGACGGTTAGCATGCCGTTGACGTAAACATCTACTCGAGGTGCGCGGTAGTGATCCAAAAGGAAGGCGCGCAGATCCGCAGTGAGCCCATCATCGTCCCCTTTAACCCGGCGGACAGCCTGGAATACGTGCGGATTGGGCTCAGTTGGCTTGTATCCGTTGTATTCCCTTTCGTAGGGTCGTTTCCAGAATTCATGCAGCGCCAGTTGGAGAATCCCTACTCCACTGTTGTAGTATTGTCCATTTTTCCAAGGCCCATTTTTAGTATCCCGATTCTCTCGGATGAGAGATTGAGAGCGGGTTACAGCGTGCTCAAAACCAGTGACACCATGTACCTTCATCTCGCCACCGTCGAAGAGAAGTTGGGCCATAGAGTTGTCCACAGGTTCCCAGTTCCGTTTTTCAGGCAATTCGCTCACAGCCTGAATCCAAGCATTAAGAACTCCACGTTCTTTGGAATCCTCCCAATGAATAGGCTGCGAAGGACCCAAGGCCAGATCCCGGGTGAGCAGTGAGTTTATGATGCCTATGTCACCGCTTTTCATCTCGCGCAAGCGGGGGTATGCCAAATAATACTGCGCCGATATACAGTCCGGATTTAGGCTTCCATGTTGCAAGCGGAACCGCTGGTTGACAAAGGGAGTGATTCGAATATCAACCCCTTTGTCAAGATCCGACTTGGTCAAACCGGGGTCTTTCTGCCAGGTGCGAGGATCGTTAATACCCCTCAAGATATCGGTCGGATCGCTATTATAAACCTCCTCAACGCGTTGAATGGCATTCAAAACGTGGGCCGTGCGAAGTCCAAACGCACCCGGTATATCACCTGTCAAGGTAGCACTGATTATTTTCCCATCCGTGCTAGTTTCGAGTGTAGAAAAACAGGGGCGCTCAGCGAAGGGTGCAATCTCGGTATTATGAGTGGCATTTGGGCCATCTAGAAAAACACGCCGCCGCAGAGCAATAATCCCCTTCTCTAATAACTGTTGAATCTGGTCTAACCCTATGTCCATAGTAGAATTTACCCTCACGTTGGCGGCGTTCACTCCGAACACTGTTCCTGTTTTATTTATTAATGAATTGTCTTGCGTCAGGCTTAGGCGCCTGAGCACGACCTCGTCAAAGGTGGCCTTGGCGGAGGGATCTTTGGCCAGGGCCAGAGAGGTGCCGTCAAGGGCGTTTTGGATGATGGGATTTCGATACACCCTCGTTTTATCTTTCGGGTCAATCAAGTCCCCTGAAACAGCGGGGTCGAAATACCAGGTGCCCCCACGAACCACATCGAAAAGGGTGGTATTCGAGTTGAATTTAACAGTGAACTCAAGAGCTTTTTGGGCGTCACTTTGGTGGTTCTTTGCGAAGGCTGTTTCGTTTTCGTAAAGCTTGAACTCGAGGCGCACAAAACACTTATCCTCTTTGTCGGTCCGCAGTTCTTTGTCATGTGCGGCAAGGACTTCACTTTTAATGAAAAATCTATAAGGAACACATTTATAATGTAACATGTGACCATTTTCAATTTCAAGTTTGTAGTCATGAATGCGACTCCTTGAAGTGCCGGCGACAGCCACCATTTCATTGCCTATTAACTCTAAGGGCTCAAGAACAACAGCTCCCGGAATCTCGCGCCCCTGAACAAATAGCTTGGCATCCCCGTCCAAAAACCATCTATTTCTTTCGTCGGTAAGCTGTGCATACCGATCTGTTGAGTTCATTGTTATATTTGCCGTAATGTAGCGTTGTCCCAACTCTGGATAGTAGTGGCGTAGAGTGGGGTAGCCATTATTCTCGCTTTGGGCTTGGACCATGCCCAATATTTCCTTTGAGGGGATTGTTGGGGTGGAGTCGGGGTTCGGGTTGCCCAGCATCGCCCCAAGGAAGTCATACAGGGCCCCGGCATAGAGTTGGCTTCCGTTCACCAGGATGGGTATGCCATTCCACGGGGTGACCACTGCACCTTCGAGGTTGCGGATGACCAGCCCCTTAGTTTTGATGATGTCGATGCCGGGCAGAACCTCTATGGCTTCATATGTATAAAGGAAGCCATCGGCCAGTGTGAACCCACCTATGGGCTTGAAGCTGGTGAGCACGGGAAGTTCGACCTTCCCGGGAGGAATGGTGGGCATGCTCTGAAGGTTATAGACATACCCGGTGGACCCAGCCTGGACCACCACCAACATGCGCGCGGGGTCAACCACGATCTTGTCAGGGGCCAGGCCCAGATCGGCAAAGGCCAGGGGGGTCAATGTGCGCTGGACAGGTCCAACCTTGCCATCGGCCCCAAGGGCCCCACCACTGCTCTCGACCTTGAGCACCCAGAAGGTGCCACCAATGGACGGGAAGGCTTTGGCGGTGCCCACCAGCACAAGTGCCCCTTGCTCCTGGGATCGAACCCCCTGCCAACTGCCCCGCATGGCCTCAACGCATGTGGCTCTCTCGTTGTTGACGGAGGCACTGATATCCGTGATTCGGCCATCCAGCCCCAGGGGTCCACCGCCGATGTAGGTGGCGCGTGCGGTGGGGTCTCCCACCTTGCCGTCGATGCAAATCAGGGAGCCCGCGGAATTACCCATCGCGGCGAAGGCAAGGGGAAGTCCCTTGTCATCCCCCGTGACCACGGCTTTCACCAATGAACGACGGCCCCCATCGGTTGGAGCAGCAATCCCATTGGATGCCACCAAGCTGGTGGGGTCGGCGAAATAGCCCTTATCCATTCTGGCTCGGCGAGCAAGGACTTGGACTCCATTAAAGGCTGCCCCCTGGGATTCCAAGGTCCGGGCATCGGCGGTGAAGGAACTGGCGAATAGGGCTCCATCCCACAGGCTCATCCCCCCTACGGCGCGCACAACACCCAAAACCCCACCGGCACTGCCGAAACCAATGGCCCTGTTATCGGTGGTGGCCCCCAGACTGGTGCACATCAGCAATTTCGGCGTCCCATTCTCGCCCTTGGACGCACTGTCACCCGTGATGTCAAAAGCCCAAAGCACATTGTGTCGGCTGCGATAGGTGACATTCTCTTCCGAATCCCAAGAAAACTTTTCACTATTTAGGCGCGGACGGCTCGTGACCAGCAATAGGTCCCGGGTTACGCCTCCAATTCCAATCCCGGGAGCAACCCGCAGACCGGTCAATACGTGACTGTAAAAGGGTTCACCATTGGCCCAACCGCTGATGTAAAGGGTTCCCAAAGGAGACCAACTGCCATGACACCCAAAGGCTCCCGCCAGCACGGGTTTGGAGGGATCGGACACATTCACCATTTGAATGGATTGGACCTGGGCGTCGTTGGCCGACAGACCCCCGGTGGTAACAGTCCGGACGGTATTAAGAACGTACATGGTCTTTTTGTGTACCACCATGTCGTTGAGAGGATCAGTCCCCGCCAACTTCCCAACCTCTTCCGCATCACGGACCATGAAGGACCACATTGTTTCCTTCAAAGGCATTCCACTGGAATCCATGATGGTACCCAGAGCTTTGACCAGCACGGTGGCACCCATGGCCAACTTGCCATTGGGAACCAGCCATACTTCCTGGACTTTTTGAGAGTCCTGCACTTCGGAGCCACTGGCCAAAGCTCGGAATGATATGTCATCGCCGTTGGCCTTCAACACAAAGGAAGTGGCGGAAGCCCCTCGCACAGGCTCTGAGAACCCGATTTTTATAATGGAGCCCGAATCCTGGTCCGTGGCATCGGGTTCAGGATCCCGGGATGTGATCAGCGGGGGGCCGTCCTTACTCGGCCCCAACTTACCTGCTTCCATGACAATGGCGGATACGGTCAAGGTCGTCGTGACACCTTTTTGATTCCAGCCCTGGACATTGACGGTCCAAATCCCTGCTTGGGTGAAAACCACAGAAATGCGCGCTGGCGTAGCCGTAAACTCCGCCAATTGACTGCCGGTGATCTTGCCTCGGACCACCTTTTGAGTTCCGTCCTCAGTCTCGATGAGCAGGGTGGCTTTCTGGTTAACGGCAAAACTAAGGCTCTGGCGGCCCGCTTCATTCACCAGGGAAGCTTTTAACTTTGGGGGGAGCAGACTGCCATCAAAGGGATTATCTCCTGTGCTTGTGATGACCAGGCTGTGGCTACCGGGGGTCCACGGGAATCCCAGGTCCTCGGGAAGTTTACGGCCGGGGTCGATGCTGGTTTCACCGGTGCGGGGGTCAACGGCGTAAAGGGCAATCCAAGTTTGGCCGGGGATAGTCTGGGCCATGGGGCCACCGACGTTGAGGTAGCGTCCCATGTGGTCGGCCGTGGCGAGCATGCGGCCACGGGCCAGGCGGCCCTGCTTGGCTTGTTCCAAACCGGTGGTTCCGCGGTAGCGGTAGATTTCGGCACCGGGCAGGTACCCGTAGCAGGTGGCGGAGGCGGTGCCCCAGCATGCACCCAGACCGTTCCAGTTGCGGAAGACCGTTCCTGAGTTGTAGCAAAAGTCGGGCGGCATAGGGGCAGGACCGTTCAGCCAGAAATCGAACATCATGTAGATATCGGCGAAGAAGTTACCCACCTTGCCGGCCATGACCTTGTTCTCTTCCTTGCTGGCCATGACCTTATTCTCTTCCTTGCTGAACAAGCCAGCGGAGGCGGTCGGTCGGGAGAGCATCGCCCAAGTTTGGTTCTGAACGGCGACACCCGCTTCGTGGTCGTGAACACGTAGTCCTCCGAGGGAGGTGAGACGGGCTTCGTTGCCCTTACCCCGAACTTCGAGGGTGTCCATGAGGACATATGCTTCGTCGGTGGTGCCGTCCGGGAGTAGTTGGACCTGCTTGCGGAAAAGCGGCAGCGGTCCATTACCCCAATGGGCGGGATTGGGTACGGGCACGGTTCCCGGAGGCAACAAACCCATGGGAAGTTCAATAATAGGGGTCGCTGCCAAGGTGACTTCCTGGTCGGAACTCAAGCGCAAGGCGGGCTTGAGAGTTTCGCCTTCCAGTAGGACGCCATCAGCCACTACGGCTGGAACCAGGAGAGATTCCACCTGGAATTCCACCACCTTGTCCAGGGCGCCGCTGGGGAGTGTGACCGCCAGGCCACCGGGGCCTTCAATGCGGCCACCATCAGGCCCCAGGGTTGTGCGGCCATCGCTGGACACGTAGCGGCTTAAGTGGCCCTGAACCACCCGACCATCCCGCAGCTGGACCGTGACCGTCCAACGGGCCCCAAGGGCGGCCCTTAGTGTGGTGGAGAAATCCCCGGCAGGGGGCATCACGAAACTCACGGAGGATCCGGAAGCCTCACAAAGGGCTTCCACCATGGACCAGGGGGGCACGGAGCCGGCAGGAACCAGAAGGTTGGTATTGAGCCCCGGATCGGGATAGGACAAGGAGAGGCGCTCAAAGTGAACATCGCCGATGAGGGGCGCTGTCCGGGTCCTGAAACGCCGGATGAAGGCCGGGGCCTGCTCCTTGGTCAGGGACGTCACGCCTAGGGTTTGAACCTGGAACGCGCTGCCATGGGCAAGGGGGGATTCGGGCACCAGGGTGAGGGTCCGCCCATCCTGGCTGAGTGAGCGACGCAGGGGCACTTCAACCAAGGTGGTTGAGACCACTGCCGCCTGCATATTGGGGATAGGTTTGGGATCCTGGGGGGTTGTTAGGCCCCCCCCTTTTGAAGAGGCGGTCCGAACCTTGGTAGGCCTGGCAGTTGTGGCGGTGGCCTTGGCCTTTTGGGCTGCCAGTTCCTTGGGCCCAAGGCCCAACAGGGCGTCTTCGTCGGTCATTTCCCTTGGGGTCGCCTCCGTGGTTACCAATTCGCGGAAGAGTATTGAATGGGTCAGGGTGATGGGGTCCGCGGGTGTGCTGAAGACCAGCTCAATCACAGTTCCCACCCCCACCTCCGCAAGCTCTGCAGGGGTGGCAGATTCGACCCTGAAGGGCCTTGGGGCCAGGTTCAGCACATTGGCCGAACTGGGTACGGCACAGGCCAGAGACCCGGAAACCCCCAGGTCACGCCGGGATCCGGTCACGGGAACAGGGCTGGCACCCAGGGGAACCAGGGCCGGCACCGCGAAGGCACCCCCGAGGCCAGAGACGGCCATTAGGTATTCAGCTTGAATTTGCACATCACCAACCCCCACAGATGCCTGATCCTCAGCGGCACTGCGGGTGGAGGTAATGAGGGCGAGCTTGGAGGCCTTCTCCCCAAGGGCGGACTGAAGGGCCCCCGCCACGGCGGCGGGCACCACGGCGGAACCCGTCACCCAACCCCAGGGGGTAGTAGGCAGTATCACGGCAAAGCTGCCCCCTTCCAGAATGGGATTGCCTCCGTTGGGCACCGCAAGGGACCAGCCCCCACTGCCCTTGATCGCTTCCCCCACTGCGACCACCAAGGGAACCCCTTGTATGGTGCGGCGCTGGACCAGAATGGGGTGGTCGGTGTCCCCCACCCCCGGCAATCGGTCTAGGGACAAGGTCATGCCAGCTGTGAGGGCACCAATGAGTTCCACCTTGAAACTGGCGAAAAGCGTCCCCTTCCCTGCCAATTCCGGCCACAAGGCCCCAAGATCCCCAGAATCCACACTGGTGCGCAGAAGGGCCGGACCCGCCAGTGCTCCAGCGGGAATGGTGACCGTCAATCCGCCCCGGGAAAGGGTTCCCCCGGTGGAGCCCACCAACTGGGCACCTTGAGCAGAGAGCGCTACCCCATCGTGATAGAGGTAAGCCCCTAGGCGGCCTTCCACCAGCTCGGTGTCCCCAAAGGTACGACTCATGCCCAAGGGCAGGTCCAGTCCAAGACCATCGGTGATGCCCCTCAAAACTGGAATGCCTTTGTCCACGGTGAGCACCCAGCGCGTGAGTACCCCATCCTGAGTGAAGCCGTCAGGATAGACCATGGCCTCGTTCACCAAAGTGTAGGACTCCTGGACATCCACCTGGACGAGGGTCCCTGAGGGCAGGCTTGCGCCTGTTCCAAAACCGACCTGGAAGCGGATCGCAGCCAGCGCGCCTCGGAGGGCCTGAGTGGTCGGCATGAGTTCGGGGTCAGCCTTGCCACTGGCCGCCAAACCTTCTCGCCAATTGGACCCCTGCCAAGCCAGAAGTGGTTCGCCAGTCACGGGCTCGGGAGGGGCAGTGGTTCCAGGGTCCCCCAGGACCAGTGCGTAGCCACCGGCGGTGGGCAGTGGGAGATTCTGGAGGCCTGATTCGTCGAGCCCCGTGCGAACCACCCGCCACAGGAGGTTCACCTCGTCCCATCGCACCCAGGCAAACCGGGCCGAAGGCGCCAGGGCCGGGGTGGAGGAGGGAAGCTTAAGGTTGGCGAGCCCGCCAACTCCCTGCACCGTGCAGTCCTTGGCCTCGATCCACCAAGCAGACACAGGACTCCAGCCCGTTGGCAGAAGGGCGGGTAGGCCCTGGGTGGAGAGGGGGGTCGCTCCCAGGGTGCCAGTGCCCGCGAGGGTTCCTGCGGCGAAGACCAGGCGCAATTGATCGCCCCCAAAGGCGCGGTCAAAGACTCCTGCGCCAATAGCTCCACCCTCCACCAGTGGCGTCAGACGAGCATCTATCGCGCCTTGACTGGATTCCACCCGCACAGCGGCGGTGCGCCAAACAGGGGCGTGATCCTCCTTGGTCACCTTGATCCAGTTGTGAGCCATTGCTGTCGGCAACACTGCCCTGCCCCGGCTGTCCAGGGGTTGGCTCCCGCCCCCCAAAATGGTGGCCAATCCGCTGACAAGGGGAAGGCTGCGTCGGTCGTCGTAGGCCTCCACCAGCAAGGCCCCCTGCATGAAGACCGTCACTTGACTCTTGGCGGTCACCGATTCCCCCTGGTCGCTCACGGCGATGGCCTCCACGGGAATCTGGGTTCCAGTGAGGGCATCAGCTGGAACCAATGCCTCTACGGGGGCAAAGGGCGGCAGAATGCGGGTCAAAAGGGAACCGTTCCACTTGAGATCCACAGCGGTCAGGGTTGTGCCGGGCTCGGGCCCAACGTGGATGGGAATGCGTTCCCCAGGGCGACCGGAGTCGGGAACCACCATGCGGATGCGGGGTAATTCGGGGGCAAAGACCACCTGGCGAGTTTCGGTGGCGGTGGTGCCGTTCAGGGTGGTGGCCACCAGGGTGAGGGTCTGGGAACCCTTGGATTCCAGTGAAAGTTCACCCTGGAAGGTACCGGCTGAGCCAGTTCCGGATAGGGTCATGGGAATGCCATTGACCAGGATCGAGGCCACCCCCGGAATGTCGGCCTGCCCCGAAAGGGTCACGGTGCGGGTACGATGCACGGTTCCTACAACCGGGAGGTCCCAGCGGTAGGCGACCTTGGGATCCGCATTGACCCGGGTAACCTGGACCTGATCCGAACCCTGGTTGCCAAGGGAATCTCGAGCAATAAGGTTCAGAGCGTTGGTCCCCTCCTGGAGGGGTACGGTGACCCGGAAGGCGTGAGTGACAGGATCCATGTCAACTGGAATTTCGTTCACTTGGGCAGTGACACCAGCTCGGTAGACCTTTCCCCGCACTTCGATGGTGGCCTGGGCGATGGCAAGTCCTGTGGGGGGCCAATCAATGCGAGCCTGTACGGCCGTATTGAACCGCTGGAGGGTTACTTGGGTGGAGGATTTGAGGCCAAAGACATTGGTGGCCTCCAGCACAAAGGGATTGAGTCCTTCGCTCAGGGTGATGGGCAGGGAAAAGCGTAGGTCGGACCCCAGGGTCACGGTGCTGCCGTTGAGAGTCAGGGTTATGGGGCGGGTGACCTCGGTGGCATCCACACGGCCAATAAGGGTGGCGGTGCTTTCCTTGGTCTGCCAGCCATCCGTGGGAGATTCCACATGAACCACAGGAGCGCTTTTGCCAACCCGGATTCGCCTTTCGATGTGGCTGGTGTTTCCGGCTCGGTCGGTGGCAGCCAGGCCCAGCAGAAGTTCCCCTTCGATCGGGGTCAAACTGGTGGAAATGGAAAGACCTTCGCCGTTGGGGACAGGCGCCACATTCAGCGCCTGCCCATTGAGGGTAACGCTGGCGGTTTCGGAAATAGAGGCGGCAACGGGGATCGGGAAGGTGCTGATAAGGGCACCTTCTCCCGGGGTGGGCGCAGCCCACTGAAGGACAGGGGAGGTCCAGTCCAGGGTCAGGAGGCGCGTTGCGTGGCTGCTGCGGCCGCTGACATTGGTGGCAAGGACCACCAATAGCTGTCTGCCTTCATTAGGCGAAAGGATGGTCTGGAAGGTACCATCCGCCGCAGCCGTCACAGTTTGACCTGCGACGAGCAGCTTGGCGCTGGCAGGCGTCACTTTGCCCTTCACCACTATCTGGCGCTGGTTGGTGACCAACCCCTCCACAGGTTCATCAACCTGCAGGTCAGGCTCACGCCAGAGGGTGTCATCGAAGCTGACGTTGCGCATCACGCTGACATTGCGACCACCACTGGCGGTCGCCAGGAATGTCAGTTTGGTGGGGCCCGGTACCAGTGTCACTGTCCCGCTCACATTCCCATCGGCCCCCACCGTCAGCCCCTGCCCGTTCACGGACACCGAGGTGCCGGGCACGTTCACGGTACCGCTGATGGTCAGGGTGGGTTGGATGGTCTGGTGGCCTTCCACCGGTGATGTGATCACCAGCTCCAGGGTGCGGACATCCTGGTCGTCGTAGGTGATCTGGCGGGTGGCGGTGGCGCTGCGGTTATTGCTGGCGGTGGCCAGGAAATTCAGGGTGTTCAGGCCGGGGCTGAGGGTCAGGGTACCGCTGAAGTTGCCCGCCGTGTCCACGGTCAGGGACTGGCCATTCACGGTGACCGAGGCGGTGGGGACGTTCACGGTACCCGCCACGGTGATGCTGGCGGTGCGCACGGTGACATTGTTCGGGGGCTCGTTCACCGTCAGGCTTAGGGTGCGTTCTTCCACATCGTCATAGGTGACCTTCCGCGCCACGGGGACGGCGCTGCGGCCATTGGTGGTGGTGGCGGTGAAGGTCAGGAGGTTCTCGCCCACCTCCAGGGTGGTGGTGCCACTGAAGGTGAGGTCCGGCTGGGCCTTGAAGGTCTGGCCCTTGAGGTGCACCTCGGCCCCGGGGACATTCACCCGTCCCGTGAACGGGATCACCCGGGTCAGGGAGGTGCTTCCAGCGGCCGGTGTGTCCACCTCCAGCACCAGGGTTCTTTCGTCCTCGTCGTTGTAGACCACCTTGCGTTCTACCCTTGCCGTGCGGGGGCCCGCGGCATTGCTGGCGTCCGCGGTGATCTACACGGTGTTCACGCCCACCTGGAGGGTGAGGGGGGCTTGGAAGGTCAGGTCTGCGGCAGGGTTCACATCGACCCCCGTCAATTCCACCCCATTCACCTTCACCTTCACCACGGCTGCGGCCAGGTTCACCCTGCCCTGGAGGTTCAGCAGGCGGGTGCGGCTCACATGGCTGTCATCCGCCGGGAAGGTCACCTGCAGGTCCAGGGCCCTTTCCTCGATGTCGTCATAGATCACCGTCCGGCTTTCCACCTTGTTCCGGGCGCCCGCGGTGGCGTTCACGTGCACTGTGTTCTCGCCGGGCTGCAGGATGACCGTGTCCGTGAAGGTCCCCCACACCAGGTTCTCCGCGTCCGTTTCCTTGCCCAGGGTGGGCACCGGTGGATTCCCTCCGACGCTCACCGTCGCCGTGGGCACGTTCACCCTTCCCGTGACCACCAGGGCCTTGCGCAGGACGGTGATGCCCGACTCCGGAGTACGCACTTCCAGCACCAGGGGACGCCAGTCGATGTCGTCGTAGAAGACTTCCCGACTGGCACTGGCGCGGCGCTCACCGGCGAAAGCCTGGATGTCCAGGGTGTTCAGGCGGGGCGTCAGGGGCACATCCCCCGAGAACTCGCCCGTGGTCTTATTCACGGACATTTCTTTGCCATTCACGGTCACCTTGGCCGTCTCCACACTCACCCGACCCTTGATGGCCTGGGTGGGGGTCCGGACCTCTGGCACTACGCCTTCCGGGGGGGTCTCCACGGTGAGGGTCAGTTCCCGCTCCTCGAGATCGTTGTAGAAGACCGCCAGGGATTCCCGGGCCTCCCGGGCCGGGGCGGCGCCCATGGGCTTGGCCTTGGCCAGCACCTCAAGGGCATTGCTCCCCAGGTCCAGGGTCACGGGGCCGCTGAACTTGGTCCAGGCCTGACCACCAGGGCCTTCGAAAGCCTCTAGGTTCAAGTCCACGCCCTTGTGGCTCACGGAGCTCAGCACGTCCATGGGCACGTTCACCACGCCCTTCAGCACCTGGGCGCGCTTGAACACGATGTCCGCAGGCCCTGGAGAGAGTTCGAGACTGGAGATTTTGAGGGTCCGCCAGTGCCGATCGTCGAACCACACGGTCCGCACGACATCGCTGGCCTTGCGGTCCACGGGGGCCTGGGCACTGAAGGTCAGCAGGTTCTTTCCGGGTTCCAGGGTGACCTTGGCCGTGAAGCCGTTCAGCCGATTGTCCTCGGCGTTGGCCGTCACCGTGGCCACGACGCCCTGCACGTGGACCGTCGCCGTGGGCACGTTCACCTTGCCGCTCACGTCCAGGGTGGGATCCAGCACCGTGGCGCCCTCCTCGGGCACCGCCACCGTGAATTCCAGGGGCCGGTCGTCCACATCGTCGTAGGTCACCTCGCGGGTCACCGTGGCCTTCCGGCTGCCCACCTTGGCATTGGTGGCATCCGCCTCGAACACCAGGGTGTTCAGCCCTGGCTTCAGGACCACCTCGCCCGTGAAGCGGCCATCCGTCTCCACCGTGAAGGTATCCACTTGGCCCTGAAGGCCGACCTTGGCCTCTAGCACATTCACGGTGCCGGACACCGCCAGGAGGCGGGATTTGGTCACCAGCTTGTCCACGGGGGTGTTCACCGTAAGGGCCAGCGTCCGGTAGTCCCGGTCATCAAAGGTGACCTTGCGGGTCTCCTCGGCGATGCGGGCGCCCGCCTTGGCATTGCTGGCATCGGCACGGATCACCAGGGTGTTCTCCCCCACCGTGAGGGGGATGCTGCCCGTGAATTCGCCGCTGACGGGGTCCACGACGATGCCGTCGGCCTTGCCGTTCACGGTGACCGTGGCAGTTCCCACGTTCACCCGACCCCGAAGGGTGGCCATGGGATCCCTGAGCACGGAACCATTGTCGGGGGTCTGCACCTCCAGGGTGAGCTTGCGCCACTCAATATCGTTGTAGATCACCGTCCGGGTCTCTGTGGCCGTGCGCCCGTTGGTGGCCGTGGCCAGGAAGGTGATCGTGTTCGAGCCGGGCTGGAGGGTCAGGGGCATCTGGAAGGCGCCCTGGGCGTCCACCTTCAAACCCGCGCCGCCATTGATCGTGACCGTCACGAGCTCCGCCGGTACATTGATGACCCCGGAGGCCACGAGGCCTGGATCCATCACGGTGATGCCGTTCTCCGGAACGATCTGACTGAACACCAGGGTGCGGTCAAACCTATCGTCATACACCACGGTGCGGGTCACGGTGGCCGTGCGGTTATTGGCGGCCGTGGCCGTGAAGGCCAGGAGGTTCTCTCCGGGGACCAGGGTCACGCTGCCCTTGAAACTGGTGGCGGTGCCACCGGGGGTCAGGGCAAGGTCCTGGGTGTTCACTTTGACCTTCAGGTCCTGGGTTTCATTCACGGTACCGGAGACTTCCAGGACCTTGGTGGTCACCGTGAGGTTCGTGGCGGGCACCAGGACCTTCAGATCCAAGGGGAAGATGTGGCCATCGTCATAGGTGACCATCCGCACGTCCTGAACCACACGGTTGTTGCTGGCGGTGGCCTTGAAGGTGAGGGTGTTGAGGCCGGGCTTCAGGATGGCGGTGCCGCTCACGGTCCCCGAGCTGCCCACGGTGAGGGCCTTGTCATTCACGGTCACAGCGGCGCTGGGCACGTTGACCTTCCCCGTGACGCCCACGGTGGAGGTTTTCACGGTCAGGCCGTTGGTGGGGGCGGTGAGGGTCAGGGTCAGGGGCCGCCAGTCGATGTCATCGTAGGTCACGGATCGGCAGACGAAGGCCCAGCGGTTGTTGCTGGCGGTGGCGCTGAAGGAGAGGCCGTTCTTTCCGGGCTTCAGGGTCACGTTGCCGCTGAACTTGCCATCGGGGGCCACCGTGAGGGTCATGCCATTCACCTTCACCACCGCCGTGGGCACATTCACCGTGCCGGACACCGCCAGGATGGGGTTCCGGACGGTTTGGCCCTCCGTGGGGCTGGTGACCGTGAGGCGCAGGCAGCGGGTGTCCACATCGTCGTAAATCACGGTGCGGGTGACGGTCACCGTGCGGCTGCCGCAGGCGGAGGCCGTGAAGGTCAGGGTGTTGCTTCCGGGCTTCAGGCTGAGGCTGCCCTTGAAGGTGCCGTTGCTGGCCACACTGAGCCGGTAGCCGTTGAGCACCACCGAGGCGCTGGGGCTGCTCACCAGGCCTTCGAAATTCACCCGGGAGACCTTCACCGTGGTGCCGTCCAGGGGCGTGCTCACGGTGAGGCTCAGGGGCTTGGTGTAGGTGTCATCGTAGGTGACCTTGCGCACCACCGTGGCGGTGCGGTTCTCGCTGGCGGTGGCCAGGAAGGTCAGGGTGTTCAGCCCCGGTTTCAGGGCCACGGTACCACTCACGGACCCGCAACTGTTCACGTACAGGTTCAGGCCATTCACGGTCACCTTGGTGCCGTACACGTTGACCTTGGCCGCCACGTTCAGGTTGGGGGACTTCACCACCAGGTT
>CAZPUI010000023.1:0-18261 GCA_964589695.1 uncultured Solibacteraceae bacterium
TACAAGGAGGAGTTCGACGACGACTCGCCGCTGAAGGCCGACACCTGGGTCTACACCCGGGAGACCGCAGCCACCCCGCCGGAAGTCCTGACCACCTCAGGGGCCTTCCAGGCGAGTCGAAAGCTCAGCGACCATGCCGCCCAGCTCAAGCCCTTCCTGAGCTGCACGGGTTCACGCCTCCTGGACTACAAGGGGGTGGACGGCAAGAAGCTCCAGGCCTCTCTCTTCCTGCCTGCGGGGTACAAGGTCGGCACCCGCGTGCCCACCGTGATCTACATCTACGAACGGCTCTCCGATGGCCTCCACCGCTTCCAGGCTCCCGGGATCTCCGGGGGTGGGTTCAACGCGGCGTGGTATCTGAGCCATGGCTATGCCGTGCTCAACGCCGATATCACCTACCGTCTGAACGACCCCGGGATTTCCGCCGTGGCCTGCATCCTGCCCGCCCTTAAGGCCGCCGTGGCCGCCGGGGTGGTGGACGAATCCAAGGTGGCCCTGCACGGCCACAGCTGGGGCGGCTACCAGACCGCCTTCGCCATCACCCAGACGAACGCCTTTAAGGCCGCCGTGGCCGGTGCTGCCCTCACGGACCTGATTAGCATGTCCACCCTGGTCTACAAGAACACTGGAAGTTCCAACCAGCCCATCTTCGAAAGCAGCCAGGGCCGCTTCAAAGGCCCGGTGACCGAGGAGTGGGAGGCCCATGTCCGCAACAGCCCCGTCTTCCATGCCCGAAAGGTCCAGACGCCCCTGCTCCTCCTGCAGAACGACAAGGATGGGGCCGTGGACTACACCCAGGGGGTGGAGTACTTCAACACCCTGAAGCGACTGGGCAAGGACGTGACCATGCTGGAATACACCGGCGAAAACCATAGCCTGGCCAAGATGGCCAACCGCAAGGACTACATGGTCCGCATGAAGGCCTTCCTGGACCACCACGTCCTGGGCAAGCCCGCCCCCGAATGGCTCAAGCAGGGCGTCCCCGTGCTCAAGATGGAGGACCACCTCAAGGCCGCAGTCCAGAGCCTGAAGGACGAGGCCCCCAAGCCCCCCAAGCCCGCAGCCAAGGAGGGGGACAGGAAAGCCGAGAAGCCCGTGGCCGCGGAAGGGGACAAGAAGTAGGGAGCCGCTGGCGGCAGCCCAAGCTCCCCCCGGTTTCCAGGGCCCCCATGTCCGCCTTTGGACATTGGGGCAGGTGCGCGAGGGCCCTTGGGGAGAAAGGTTCCGAAGCCTGCGGCCGAGGCCCCTTAACCCACCCCAATGGATTCCAACAGGTCGGCTCGAACCAGCCGCTGCATCCGTTGGTGGAAACGCGTCCACCAGGCGGAATCGGCCATCGCGCGAACATCCTGCCTCAGGTAGACACACACATTGCCGTAATCGACCTCCCGGGCCACCTCTCGGAAGCCCACCTTCTCGTACATGGGGAGCATGGTAGGCAGGCAGTTCGCAAAAACATGGTCCACCCCTTCTTCCAGGCACACCAGAAAAGCACGGTGCATCAGCACCGCCCCCAGGGAGGGATGGCGACCGGGATCCACCGTCAGCAGCTTCAGGATTTCCCCATCCCTGGGACCTCGGAAGGCCTTGAGATCAAAATATTGTTCAGAATGGAGGGAACCACCGCCCGAGGGTTGCTGAAGGGTGATGATACCCAGAGGCTCGGCACACCCAGCCCTCCAGGCCACGATGTGGCGATAGCTCGGATGGGCCTCCGGGGGCGAGGCATTCTCCAGGAGGTGGGTCACCATTGCCGGATCCAGTCCACCCGCTGCAGCCAAAGCCAGGTAGCTCTTCCTCCGCGTATCATCGATGGTTATTGCATCAGTTGTCCACTCCAAATGAAACACAACGCTCCCTGTGGTTTGAGGATTGTCAATCTTGACACAGGAGGACCTGAAGGTGACCCCTTCGCCCTTGGCGTGTACAAGCCCCGGTGCCAACCTTTACCTATCCCAATTTTGAATTCATGGCACAGGGCTGCACCGAGAGCAAGGCCCACTTAAGATTGCTTTAAGGAAGGTCCGGGCAACATGAAAAATCCGTTTCCATCCTGTGTTCAACTGGGTATTCCTACCATGACTGTTCATTTCGCTTCTCCGACGAGGTCCCCCATGCTCAAACCCTTGTGCTGCATGATCTGTGTCGGGATGGTTGCACAGACACCCCCCTCCCCAACGGCCAAGGTCGAGGTTGTGGTGGAGGCCCCCAAAGTCGTGATTCCCAACCTCCCCACCTCGCTGAAAGCGGCCCAGGTGGAGTACCGGACCCAGGTCCAAGGATGGGTCCGCGCCGCCAAGGAGCTCGAGCAGGACCTGAGCGCGCTCTATGGGGTGCAGCCGCCCGTGGGGCCGGTGCCCAAGAGCCTGCGTCTGAAGGGCCATGAGGCCGCCGCTGCGCGCTTCTTGGCCCTCCTGTTGAATGACACCGAAATGGATCGCATGGAGGTCGAAGTGGAGCACGCCTTCCGCGCCTGGGAGCAGGAACTCCAAGCCACCGTCGAAGGTTCAGCCGCGAATTCGAAATCCAAGGGTGGCACGACCAAGTCCTCGGTCCACCCCAACGAAGCGGAACGACGCCGTCGCGGCTTTGAAATGAGCGACCAAATGTTTCGGCAGAAGGCCGAGGTCTATCAAAGGATGGCCACCTCCAAAGCCCGCTTCGACTCAAGTCTGTTTGAAACACTCATCACCAACCTGGTTCAAACGGAGGCATCCCGCCGAATCACCCAGTCCCATCTCGTGGTGGCCGAGAAGGCCCTGCCCACCATGATCCAAGCATGGGAACCCCTGGTACAACGGCTCAATGATCAGGCCGCCAAGCTGGCGAATCTGGAGGCGCCTCAACAGCCCTTGACCACGCCAGATCTCCTCGCCTTGCACCATCACGCCAAGATCAACTTCTTGGAAAGGTGCAGAAGCAGCTTGCGCTTCGCCCACATGACCTGGGCCCACCTCACCAGCCACGAGCCTCCACCCCCCTTGCGGGACTTGGCCCCCCGTTCCGCAGCGGCCCCTGCCGGGCAAAAATAGCGGAAGCCCCTCGGAGTCCCAGCCCATGCGGTTCCTCCACAGCCATCGTCGGATCCTCGCCCTGGGACTGCTCTACCTTCTAGGAGTCACGCTTCTCTGGCTGATGGCGGTGAAGGTCTTCCTCATGCTCCTCCTGTCCGGCAGTTCCTGGCGCTGGCCGCGGGTCTATGCCGTCACCGTGCAAAGGGTGGTGCCCGACCCCGAGAGCCACTTCTCCGATCAGGTGCTGGCCCTGCGGGGGGAGCGCCTCCAGTGGCTGCGCATGCCCAAGCAGGAAGCGGAGGCCCTGGAGCCCGAGGCCAGGATCTGGGTGCTGGACAACTACCACGTGACCCTCGTGCGTCCGGACCAGTTCCGGCTCACGCCCCTGCGCCTGGCGCTGGAGTTCCCGCCACCCCTGCTCCTTGCGTTGGCCTATGTGATCCTTCGCATCCACCGGAGTCCCTGGGCCAAGGCCCCCCGCCCCGAGGAGCTTCCCGCCGGCCCTCGACGCCTCCTGCGGGATGACTTCCATCTGAGGGCCCTGCGCCACGAGCCGCAGGGGGAGGAGGGGCCAAAAGGGCATCCTGGATCGAGCCCTCCGCAAGGATCCTGACCCTCCGCCCAAGGAGCCCCCATGTCCCTGCGATCCGCACTGTTCCTGTTCCTCGGCCTGGGATTGCTGGGTCAGGCCCCCCCGGATCCCACCGCCCTCGGAGCCCTGGACTTCCTGGACCTGGACCCCGGTCCCCGCTACCTCGAGGCCGTGGACGCCTTCAACCGCAAGGAGTTCAAGCGTTCAGCCGCCTTGCTGCTGCTGGTATTGCAGCGCCGCTCCAGCGACCCCCAGGCCCTGCTCCTGCTGGGGATGTGCTACGCCCAAATGAAGGACGCTCCCCGGGCCGCGCGGTGTGTGCAGGCGGCCCTGGACCTGGGCCTCCCCACGCCCCAGTGGGTGGAACACCACGCCGCCTTCGCGCCGGTGCGGGAGGCCGGTGCCTTCCAGGGCGCCCGCCAGGCTGCCCGAGCCTGGACCCAGGCCCGGGGTGAGGCCCTTTTCCTGGAGGTCCCTTCCATCCTGGCCTGCCGGGTGCATCTGCCCGAAGGCTACGACCCCAAGGTGCCTGTTCCCCTGCTGGTGGGTCTCCACGGCCGGGGCTCCAATGCCGAACTCATGGCCAGCATCTGGACCCTCTTCCCAAAGCCCCCTTTCATCTATGTGGCCCTGGAGGCCCCCTTCGTCTCCACGCCCACCCCGAACACGCCGACCCTGCAGCGCCACTGGGATATTCCCGGAGCCACCCGAAGCCTCTACCAGCGGGTGGATCCCGTACTTCACCGCGGCATCCTCGAGGCCATCCACCAACTTCAAGCGCGGTTTTCCATCCAGGGGGTCTACCTGCTGGGGCATTCCCAGGGCGCGTCCATGGCCTACCTGGTGGGCCTGCAGGAGCCGGAGCGGATCCAAGGCATCCTGGCCTTCGGTGGGGTCCTGCCCACGGACTTCCTGCCGGAAGGGGCCCTCGGGAAGGGTCGGGTACCGGTGTTCATCGCCCATGGCCGCCGGGATCCCGTGGTGGCCCTGGCGGAAGGCGAACGGGCCCGGAAGATCTTGGAGGACTCCGGCCACCCCGTCACCTGGGTCCCCTTCGAGGGTGGTCACGAGATGGGGGCCGAAGCCCTGAAGCGGGCCGTGGCCTGGGTCCGGGGGATCAGTCCAGCACCGCCTTCGCGATCTCCATGACCAGGTCAAAGAAGGGCCTTTCCTTGGGGTCCACCACGCTGGTGTTCACCTGAAGGGCCACCGCCAGGCGCTTCTCGGGGAACCACGCCATTTGGGTCCTGTAGCCGGGGAAGAAGCCGCTGTGGCCCATGCAGGGGCCCAGTTCCGTGGCACGCACGATGACCCCAAGGCCATAGCGCACCCCGGGTCCCAGGTCCTCGGCGGGGATGGTCTCCAGGAGCACGGGCAGCATGGAGACATCGATGGCCCTGCCGGTGTAGAGGTGACGGGCCCACCGGGCCAGGTCCGTGGGGGTGCTGACCACACCGCCCCCGGTCCATTCGCTCTTCGGATTGAGCCCCAGCTTGCCGTCCTGGACCATGGCGTCCCTTCCGCCAAAGGGGTTCTGGGGACCGGCATAGCCCTGGGCCAGCTTCGGCACGGCCCGGGTCTCGGGAGCGGTGGAGTTCACCAGCGCCAGGGGCTGCAGCAGCCGTTCCCGCAGCAGTTCGTAATAGGGCCGGCCGGCAATCTTTTCCATCACGATGCCCAGCAGGATGTAGTTGCTGTCTGAATAGGCGAAACCCTGGCCCGCCGGGAAGAGGGGCGTGTCCCCATGGAGGAAGGCCAGCAATTCCTGGGGCTTCCAGTCCCGGTCCAGATCAACCCCGAGCGCCTTGTGGAAGGCGGGCTTGAATTCATGGCGCGAAAGTCCCGAACTATGGTTCAGGAGCATGCGCACCGTGAGGTCCTGGCTGTTGGGCAGTTTCTGGAACCAGGGTTCCTTGCCCAGGTAGGTGGACACCTTGGCCTCCAGGGCCAGCTTCCCTTCCTTCACCAACTGGAGGGCCACGGCGGAGACGAAGGTCTTGCCCACACTGCCCGCGGGCATCCGATGGTCCGGCCCCATGGGCACTTGCGACGCTCGGTCGGCCACCCCAGCGGAGGCCGTCATGGACTGCCCCTGCTTCAGCAGCACAGCCACATTGAGTCCCGGGAACCGACCCGCCTTCTGGAGTGCATCCACCTTGGCCTGGAGACGTTGCTGGACCGTGGGAGGTTGCACCCTCAGGTCCTCGGACTGGGCCAGGAGGGTCCCTCCGAGCAGGAAGGGCATGAAGAGGAGGCGAAGACGCACGTCAGTCTCCTTGCAAAAGGGGCCTTTGAAAGCCCGCGGATGGAGCCAGTCTAGCGGACTTGCCCCCTAACCGCCCCGCACCCACCCCCCGTATCCCCGCCCATGGAGGATCGAATGAAACGCATCGCATGGGCCCTGTTTGCAGGCATCCTGATGGCGACTCCGGCCCTGGCCGGGGAAAAGGAGCGGACCTTCAGCCTGGCGGTGAAGCCCGGAAGTCGACTCACCATCGATGCGGGCGCAGGCTTCCTGAAGGTGGAGGGCCGGGAGGGGCAGACCACGGTGGAGGTCAAGGCCCGGGTCGTGGTGGAGGGCGTCCGGGACCGTGAGCTGGAGGACTTCATCAGCGACAAGGTGGAGCTCTACCTGAGGCAGGACGGCGACGGTGCCAAGTTGAAAGCGGTGGTGCGGAACCGAAGCTGGTTCAGTTTCGGGCGGGAAGCCTACATCGACCTCACCGTGACGGTGCCCAAGACCCTGAATCTCTCCATCGATGATGGTTCCGGCTCGCTGGAAGTTCGCTCCCTCCAGGGCAACGTGGACATCAACGACGGCTCGGGTTCCATGATCGTGGAGCGGATCCAGGGCAACCTCCGCATCGAGGATGGCTCCGGCGAGATCGAGGTCCGGGAGGTCACCGGGGATGTCCAGGTGGACGACGGCTCCGGGAGCATGTCCATGAAGCAGATCGGTGGGTCTTTGACCATCGATGATGGTTCCGGTCACATCTCCATCGATGGCGTGGAGAAGGATGTCCACCTCCGCAGCACCGGCAGCGGTGGCGAGACCCTTCGCAACATCAAGGGCCGCGTGATCCGGCGCTAAAACGGGGCGCAGGCCCCCCTTGTTACGAAGTTGTTACGCCGAGCCAGCCTCCGGGAAGCATGCTTAGGAACCCCTCGGAGGTTTCCATGCGCCCGGTTCTGCTCTGTGCCGCCACCCTGCTCCTGGCGGGGGATCCGCCCCTGCCCCTGACAGCCCCCCCGGCGCGGGTCCGTCTGCACCCGAGGAGGCCTGGGTCACGCGGGTAGGGCGGGTGAAGCTGGGCCCAGGCACCCACAGGCTCCGGATCGCCGACCTGCCCCGGGGCCTGGGCCTGGACGATGTGCGGGTGGGGGCTTCAGGCCCCGAGGGCCTCCAGCTGGGGGACCTGGGCTTGGAGACGGAGGTGCGGGTCACCAAGGAAAGCCCCGCATGGAAGGCCATGGAGACTGAATTGGAGGGCTTTCAGGGGCGCCTGGACCAGCTGTGGGCAGAACGCTCGGCCCTCGCCCCGGAAGTGGCCTTCCTCAAGGGCCTCCTGGCCAGCCAGGAGAAGGAACAGTCCGGCAAGCTCACCGCCACCCTGCCCAGTGCCCAGTCCCTGGTGGAGCTGAGCAAGGGCCTCCAGCAGCGCCTGGGGGAAGTCCTGATCCGGGACAAGCAGATGGAGCGGGAGGTGGCCAAGCTCCAGGCCAGCTTGAGCCGCCTTCAGGCCGAGATGGCCAAGCGGCTCGGGGAGCGCAGCCAAGGCCCCTCCCGGGCCACGGTGGAGGTGGGTCTGGCCCGGGCCGGAGAGGTCACCGTGGAATTCTCGTACCGCACCCGTGAGGCCCGCTGGGAGCCCACCTACGAGGCCCGCCTGAGCCCCGATGGGAAGCGCCTGGACCTGGTGCTCTTCGCCGCCGTGCGCCAGCGCAGCGGGGAGGACTGGAAGGAGGTGGCGGTGGAAATCAGCAATGTCCGCCCCGGGCGCAGCCTGACCCTTCCCCGGTACACCCAGGGCCAGTCCGTGGGCTGGTACACCCACCGTTCGCACTCCCCATCCTCGAGCGGCGCCGTGGTGGAAGTCTTGTCCGGGGCGAGCGTCAGGGACAACATGCAGGCTTCGTACGCCCCCACGACCCCCACCACCATGGCCCCACCCCCCGCCGCCACGGCCGCCCAGGAACTGGAGGCCACCCGGACGAACGAGGGCCCGGGCCTGGGGGTCACCTTCAAGCTGGAAGGGATCAAGGACATCCCCTCGGACGGTGAGCCCCAGCGCTTCCGAATTCATTCGGTGAACGCGGACCACCGGCTGGTGATCATGACCACGCCCCGCCTGGATCCCACGGCCTTCCAGGTGGCCCGCTTCCCCTCCCCCAAGGGCATCCCCCTCTTCCCCGGCGCCCCCCTGGTGCAGTACGTGGGCACCCAGCGCCTGGGCCAGACCGCCTTCACCCTGCCCGAGCCGGGGAAGTCCTTCCAGCTGGCCTTCGGACCCTACCGCCCCATGCGGGTGGCCCTCCGCCGGCTGGACCTCCAGCGGGAGTCCGTGGGGTTTGTGAGCCGGGAGCGCCAGTGGACCTTGGAAGAACGCATCGAGCTGGCCAGCGAGGCGGAGGAACCCCTGGAGGTGGAGGTCTTCGACCGGCTGCTCCAGGCCTCGGACGACAAGGTGCGCATCACCACCCTGCCCCCCACCCAGGCCCCGACCACCGTGGAAGGTCAGGTGGGGATCTGGAAGCTGCGACTCGAACCCGGAAAACCCCTGGCCATTCCCCTCAAGACCCAGATCCGGGGCCCCGAAGGCGGCTACATCTCGGGGCTGGAGGGGCTAGGGTTGTATTGAGTTCGCACCAGGCTCCGGTAGGCGGGAAACCGCAGAACCACCTGGGTCCCCCATCCGGGTTGACTGTGGAGCTCCAGGGTGCCTTCGTGGGCCTGGACGATGCCACGGGCGACCGCGAGCCCAAGGCCTCGCCTGCCGGGCTTGGTGCTGAAGTAAGGTTCCACGGCCCGCGGGAGCACCTCCGCGTCCATGCCGACCCCCGTGTCCTCCACATGAACCTCCAACCCCCCTTCGGGAAGCTTCAACACCCGTAGGGTCAGACGCCCTTCCTGGGGTATGGCCTCCCGGGCATTCTGAAGAAGGGCTCCAAAGACCTGGCTCAGGGCGTCGACATCCCCCAGCAGGGCGGGAAGGTCGGGGTCCAGTTCCAGGACCCGCTCCAGCTCGGGGGCCAGGGCGGCGCTCAAGTCCGCCAGCAGGAAATGAAGGTCCACGGGTCCGGAGTCCTGCAGGGTTGGCCGCGCGAAGGCCTGAAGCCCCCGGGCAATGTCCTGTCCGCGATCGCAGGCCTGCAGGATGGCTGTGGCCCCCAGGTCCTGCGCCTCCTGACGCACCACCCCAAGGAGCTCTTCCAGGTCCTGGGCCACCCCTTCGGCCAGGTCCTCCAGACCTTCCAGCCGCTCTGTCCGCGCCAAACGAAGGTCCTGGGCCAGCTGCTCGACATCGGCCCGCGTCCGATTCGTCACATCCTGGAGCGCCACCAGGGCGCGGGTGAGTTCCACCTCATGGCCTGGAAGGACCCTTAGGCAAAGGCTCAGGGTGTGCTCGACCCCATGGAAGTCCCGCATGGGCACCTCCCGCTCGAAGTACTGGGCCCCGGCGGCCAGGGCCAGGAGTTCCTCCCGAAAGACCTCCAGGGATCCTTCGGTGAAGAAGGCACTCAGGTACTGAACCAGCACCTCCTTGCTGGGCACCCCGAAGAGGTCCAGGGCGCGCTGGTTCACCTCCAGGATCCGCACCAGGGAGATCAGCCGGACCACCTCCCCGGGATGGGCCACCAGGTAACCCCTGAGGTCGCGGACGCCCTCATCCCAGAGCTGGCGAATGGCGGTCAAGGTGACGGAGCCATCCTCCTCCCAGAGGGCGATGGGCGCGTACTCGAAGCTGGTACGAAAGCGCTGCTCGCTGCGGGCGAGGATCATCCGCTGGAGCGCCAGTTGCTCCACCATGCGGGCGAAGGCCCTTTCCAGTTCGCCGAAATCGCCTGGGCCACGGGACTGGACCTGGAGTCCGAAATCGCCCCCGGCCAACCGCACCATCGCACCTTCCAGCGCCCGGGCGCGCCACCGCACCTTCCGGTACAGCACCAGGGCCACCAACAGGGCCATGCCCCAGCCCATGGCCAGCGCCAGACCACCCTGCCGGAGGGCGAGGTGCCGTTCCTGGGCCAGGGGCAGGGCCAGGTCCTGGTCCACGTACAGCACCCCCAGCACCTTCGGCGTCCCCCCCTCCCGCCTCAGCAACGGGAAATGTCCACGCAACGCCGTTCCATCCACGTCGTACAGTTCGCCACGGCCACGGTGGAGGCAGTCCAATGCACGCAAAGGGTCGTAGCCCGGCAGCTCGGAGGCCAGCCGTCCCCGAGGATCCCCCGGTTGGGCCAGGAGCACCCGCCCCCCAGGGTCCACCACCGCCAGGATGCGTGCGTGGGGATCCATGGCGGCCATGGCCAGATGCCGCTCGGCCTGGGCCCGCTGCCCCTGGGCCAAGAGGGATGCCAGGGTCTCCTGGAGCAGTCCAGCCTGCACCCCCACCGCCACCCTGGCCCGCTCCAGGACCTGGGCCCTGTCCTCCTTCAGACGGACCCGCACAAGGAAGAAAGCTCCCACCGACGTGACCAGCGACAGGCCAAGGGGAAGGATCAGGTGGATCCGCATGGCTCAGTCCAGCCCCAGGGTGAGTCGACCCGCATCCACAAGGGTGGGGAGCTGGCGGTGGTGGAACATGGACTCAGCCAGCCGCCGGGCGGGTTCCCGCAAACGATTCGAACGAAGACCTGGGAGGGAGACCCGGTCCGGCAAGGCCAGATCCTTCAAATGCTCGGAGAAGGACTCCGGGGTCATTCCCAGGCGAGCGGCCATGGGGGGAATGACTTCCTGGGACCGGTACCGCAGGTCGTCCAAAGTCCGCAACCACCCTTTCTCCAGGTGGTCCAGAAGGGCCCTCTTGGCCTGTGGCAGGGAGGACCTCACCACCAAGACTTCGAATATCTCATTGGGGATGCGGGTGCTGTCAAAGAGGGAGCTTGCCCCCTGGAGCAGGAGTTTTCGGCGAAGGTCACCTTGGACGACGAGACCATCCACCCCTCCGCGTCCAAAGGCCGCCTCCAGGCCTGCTTCGTCCAGGGTCACCCATTGGACCTCCGTGGGGTGAAGATCGCCGGCCTGCAGCGCCCGGGTGAGGAAATAGTGGGCCACGGGCGTGCCTGAAGTGCCGATGCGAAGGCCCCGCAAACCCTCGAGTCCCTTCACGCCTGGCCGCACCAGGAGGGCCTCCCCCCCCCGGGAAGTGGCCAGCACGGCGGCGACCCGGAGGTCAACGCCCTCATGGAGCAGCACCAAGGCTTCGTCCAGCCGCAGGGCAGCCCCATCCAGCAGCCCCATGCGCAGGCCCTCCATGGACGCCGCAGGTTCGGGCATGTCCACCAGCTTCACCCGAATCCCCTCCAGATACCCCAATCCCCGCGCCAGGTGCAGGGGTGCATGGGCCACCCGGGCCAGGGTCCCCACCCGGAGGGTCGAGGCTGGGGTCGGGGAACAGGCCAGCCCCGCCAGGAGGCTTCCAAGGAAGGCCAATGAATGCCACAGTCCGCGCCAGGGGGCGCAGCGGGAGCACGGTTCCAAGATCTTCCTCACAGGCCTTGAACCCGGTTTGCACAGCATCGATTCATGGATGTCTCTCCCACGGGTTCTCCCCAACACCTTGATCGGTAAGCTCCAGCTTGAACCCAGGGTTCGCCCAGAAACAACCCTTGATCGCACCCAAGCCATACCCTGGACGCATGCCCAAGGGACCCTCAAACTCAAACTAGCCTCCGCCCCCACCGACAAGCGGATACTCCCCCACCCGAAAGCACCATGCCCCAGCCGACTTCAGCCCTCGATCCCACGGATCCTCGCCCCGCCCCAGGGGATAGCGAAGGCTATGCAGCTGCCACGAGTCCTGAACAACCCGTCACCAAGGGCCTGGCCATCGGAGACCGCCGCAAGGGCAGGCGCCCCCTCACCCCTTCAGCACCCTCCACGAGCCCCTCCACGCGCCCGAGCCGCCGGGGCTTCCGATCTCCGGGGGAGCGCCTGCCCGAGACCCCACCGGAGGTGCGCCAGCGTTTCGACGATGCCCTGGAAGCCTCACGGGCGGGGCGAATGGGCGAGGCCCTGCGCATGCTGGAAGCCCTCCTCGACCTGGATCCCACACATGTGAAGGCCCATTCCCTCATGGGCGGCATCCTGGTACGCAGTCACCGCCTGGCGGAGGCCCAGGCCGTGTGCGAAGGCGCCCTGGTCCTGGACCCTCTCTGCCTCGAGGCCTTCCTCATGCTGGGACTCATCGCCCAGGTCGCGGGTCGGGACGGCGAGGCCCTCAAGCGGTTCAGGGAGGTCCTCCAGCTGGATCGCACCTGCTGGCTGGCCCATTTCGGCTTGGCCGAACTGCTGGCGGCGCGGGGAGACCGCCCCGGCGCCCGCCAAGCCTACCAGGCCGCCCTGCGGGTCCTGGTGGCAGGCCCCCCCCGGGACCGGGGCCACGAGTACTTCCCCCTGGCCTTCCGGGCCGAACAGTACACCGCCCGTTGCCTCCACCGGATCGCCCAGCTGCAGGATCCGGGCTGAGGGGGATTGCCCCCAACCGAAGCGCTCAGCTCGCCTTCGATAGGGCCTGCCTCAGCCGGTTCAGTAGGGTGCGAATCCTTGTCCGGGTGTTGACATAATCCTCTGGCCTGGCCATCCACGCCTCAAGCTGGGTACGAATGCAGCCGAGGTGGCTGGGGTCCTTCACACGCTCCAGCTCATCCAGCGCATAGGGGGCACTGGCCTCGCCGATCTGCCTCCGCAGCAGTTGACAACCCTGCGGAACCTCGAAGTTGACCAAACTGACGGCCGCCGCCATCCGAACCACCGCATTCCCATCCGTGAGCAGCGTTCGAAGCACCGCCAGACTCGCCTCCCGCTCCAGAGGATCGGACGCACCCAAACCCTGGGCTGCGGCCCTTCGCAGATGCCCCTCCTGGTCCCGAGCCAGAGCCCTGAAGAAAGCTTGGCAATGGGAAGGACCGATGGCCGCCACGGCCTCCTGGATGTGTCGGGCCTCGAGTTGGCGCATTCTTGGGTCGGCTGGGGCCTTCCCCCGGGCTTGAAGTCCATCCCATTCAAGGCTGAGGGTTTCCAGGTTGCCGAGGCTGGCATAGTCGGCCTCCTGGACCGCACTCAATTGCGAGCGTCGAAACCCGGCCCTGCCCACCTCGTCGGTACGGACCTGCGCAAAGATGCGGATCAGCTTCGGCAGCGCTTCTCGGGCCTTCAGACGCCCCAAGGCCTGGATGATGTAGTACCGGGAGAGCCCACTTTCGAGGTCCAGGGACTCGATGAGTGGCGGAATGGAGCTTGGGTCGCCCAGGCATCCGCAGGCATGGGCCGCCAGGGCGCGCACGAGGCGCTGGGGCGATTGCAGCCCCCCGTGGAGCACCGGCAGGAAGCCCGGGCCCGCGGCCTTGAAGACTTGGCCCACGAACGCCATGCGACCCTCCAAGGGGGTTCCCTCCTCCATCTGGAGGAGCTGGGGGGCCGCATCCGGGTGATTCCGCAGGGAGGTCCCCAAATCCGCGAGGATCTTGGGGTCTTCCAAGTTATGCCTCCATTCCTGGCAGCGCCTCAGAAGAAGGGCAAAGCCAGCTGCGTCCGCCCGGGTGGCAAGAAGCGGAATAGCCTCCCGAGGGTCCACCCCCACCATGGACGAAACCCCGAAGGGGAGGCTGGCTTCCCACCTGAAGCTCAGGATCTCCTCGAAGACTCCCAGGTCCACCTCAGCGCCCCCCCGGGCCAGCGCAAGGGCGGCCACGGCCCGGAGCTGGGCATTGGAATCCTTGAGCACACCCTTGAGGGCGGCCAGCGCCCTCGGATCCTTGGACTTGGCAAGCACCAGCACGGCGGTGGACCTTACCCGGAGATGGGGGTGGGTGGCGAAGTTCCCCACATGCTGAACCAAGGCCCCATGGCTGGTGATGATCTCCTCGCCCCAGGTCGCCAAGGCATTCGCGATCAGGAAAGGGTTGGGGTGATTCAGAAGGCCCGTCAGTTCCTCCTGGGTGGGAACATTGGATTTCCACTCCCGAGCCTCAGCCACCTGCAGCAGCTCTGGGCCCATGCGCGTCGTCACAGGTACGGGGACCCAAGGATGCTCCACCACCCTGGGTTTCTCCAGCACCACCACACCGTGTGTGCCGCAGAGGAAGGTCCGCCCCCCCAGCGTGGAGCGATGGAGGATCCTGCCCCCCAGAAAGGGCATTAGGGCCCCGGGCTGTCCTGGGGCCTTCCCTGAGTCCCACGCCCCTTCCTGCAAGGCCTCGGTGAATGTGCCCGCCGGCGGCATGGCCTTGATCCCTCGGATGCGGTCCTTCTCCGGATCGAAAAGCACCGATGCCTTCTGTGGGGCCTTAAACCGTGGAGGCACACATGCGATCCGCACCTGGCGTCCCACGCGTTCCAGACGAACCACCCTGTCCGAGGGCAGCCCATCCTCCTTGGTCAAGGTCGTGAACACGGAGGTGCGCAGGTCGAGTTGGAGGAGGCCACCGCCATCCGTGCCCAACCGGTTGGCAAAGAGCAGGCGCGCTCCGACGGCCACCCCTTGGGTCACCCCATCTCCCAGCAGCCCATCTCGGGAGTCGAAGGTTCCCAGGGGGCGTAGCTTGGCATCCAGAAGGCAGAGCCCCCCTTCCGTGCAAAGCCAGGAACGTTCCTGGGCATCGAGAAGGACCGAGTTGACCTTTCCTGCAGGCAGGCCTGATCCCGATTCCAGGGACATGCGCCGCACCTGTTGCCCGGGGCCGACCCAGTACAGACCGCCCCCCCCGACAGGCAACATGGAACCTGGGATTGTCGGAGGGTTCGGATCCCTGGCACCCCTGGGCAGTTGTTGGAACCCACCCCCAAGAACGCAGGTTCCATCCGGGAGCCGAAGCAACCGCCGAGGTTTCGCCACGACACCATCGGTTCGTGGATTGAGTCCCTCCTCCCATTCCGGGACCAAAGGTGCGCTCCGATTCTGGTCAAAGGGCACCAGGCGACGGGCTGCAGGATCGTACCGAAGCCGCAGATTCTCCGTGTCGTTCCCGAACACGGGCTCCCCTCGAAGGCGTCCCAGGAAACAGAATCTCCCATCGATTTCGCCCATCTGATCCGACACGTGACTGGAGACCACCGGAACCACGGTCACAGCCAGGGTTTCAGGATCCAGGTGGCAGAGCCGAACCTCTGAGGTCCTGCGGAGAGAGAGAAGCCCCCACAGAAGCCCGTCCACCCTTCCCACCAGGGTCACCATCTGGTCCGCGGACTGCTCAAGGGGCGCGCTTCGAAGACCCGTCCGCGTGTCGAATCGCTGATGGTCGGCCCAGACATAGGGTCCAAGGAAACGAAGGTGGCGCACCCCCTGGAACACTTCGAACAGCTGGGTCAATTCCCCTGTGCGGGTATCCAGGGTGCGAAGGTCACGGTCCGTGCCGATCCATAGCACCTCTCCCCTCGCCACGAGCGCTTGGATGCATTTCCCCAACGTCCGGTATGGGGCGCTTCCCACGAGGGGCACCTCGGCCACCTCATAGGTTTTCGGATCGATTCGGAAGAGCCCATCCTCGGTTCCTGCCCACAGGGCACCCTGGACCACCACCAGGCGGGTCACCGCCCTCCCCAGGGGAATGCGCACCACGGGTCGACCTGAGAAATCATGGACAGCCACCCCCCAGGGATGGCCGGAGTAAACGTGCCGATCATCCCGGGTCAGGTCGAGCACATCGTCAAGGGACGCCAACAGGGTCACACCCTGGGGCAGGTTCACCCATGGGAAGGGCTTGAACGCGGGTGTGCTCGGGAACCCCTGCCCCCGCCTGCGCCGGAGTTGGCGCAGGGCATCGGTCCAAGGTGAAGCCACCAGGGCCGCCTCCAGCGCGTCCAGGGCATGGGGATCCCGGAGATTGGAAATGGCCAAGGACAGGGCCGCGAGTCCGCTCTCTCTCGGTCCATTCTCAGAATGGTCCCGCCGCTTGGGAACTTCCTGGAAGGGCGCCCGCCCCTTGGCCAGCCTGAGGGCCAATTGCAGTTGATCCCCCTGGCGTCCCGCCCGCGCATACTGCCGCATCAGGCGGTGGGCGACCGGGAAGGCTTCCTCGGTCAGAGCCCGTTCCTCCAGCATGCTCTCCAGGGCATGGATGACTTCAGGCCCATCGGTCCGCCCTTCCGCCTCCAGGCACCTAAGCTGCAGGCCGGCATTGCGTGGCAGCTCCCGGACCATGACCCTCATGAAAGCCCGGTGCGGGGCGCCCCCAAGGTCCCTAAAGGGCATTGCCCAACGCCTCCAAGGTTCGGGGTCCTCCGCCTGCCCGAGCCCCAGCACCACCGCGTGGATCACCGCCTGGGGCTCACCTAAGGCCCACAGAAGCGTCGCCCGGAAACTCGGATTCGAGGTCTTGGTGAGGCGTTCCCGGACCCATGCATCGAAAGTCCCTGACCTATCCGCGTTCTTGTGGGCCTCACGGCACTTAAGCAGCGGGTCCGGCCATGTCAGCTGTTTGGGGTCCACTTCGAAGGTCTCACGCAGGCATCGGAGCACCTGGTCCTTCTGTCCCTGGGCGGTGTAGAGGCGCATCAGGTGCTGCAGCACCTCCACCTGGAAACCCGCCTGGCTGAAGATGGCCTTGGTGGTTTTCTGGGGCATGCCCGTGGCGAAGGTGGCCCACCGGGCTACCGTCCCTTCGTCATGGTCAGGAAGATCAAGGGTGGAAAAGGGTTGGGTCCGGCAGGCTTCCAAAGCCTCGATGGCCTCCGGCAGCCGGTTGGCGACCTCGAACACCCGCCCCCTGCGGAAGGTCGTGCTCAGAGGGTTGAAGCCCGCCGCGCGAAGGTAGGCCAACTCCGCGCCCAGGGCCGCATCTGGAGCTTCGGCAAGCATGTGAAGGCGCGCCAGGACCCGGAACAGGACTGGCAGCTGCGAGGCTCGCGCTGCCACGACCTGCAGCAATTCGTGGCCACGACCTTCACTGCTGAACAGGCCATAGGCCAGCCGGAGGAAATCCAGCCGGGACGAGCCGCCATGAAGGTCCGTGGGAAAGGGGTACTCGAGGTAGCCGTTCAGACTGTTCACATTCCGGTCCATGTCCACCCGGCACAGCACCTCCAGCACGTGTTCCAGGGCCGCCTCCCCCCGCCCGTAGCGTTTCAGGAAGTAGGCGTAGTCCAGGGTGAATTCCAGACCGAGTCCATCGAGCCCACCGTCCTTGGCCCGCTGGAGGTGGAGATCCCAAACCCGGCGGAATTCCTGGGCCGCGTCCTCCCACGCCTCCAAGCCGAGGAAGCGCCGGAGGAGCCAGTTGTCCCGATGCCCCCCGGACCCCAGGGAAAAAGGTGGGTGAAGGCGGTATTGAACCCGTGCCTCCTCCAGCCCCCCAGGCTCCCATTTCACGGCATAGCCGTCCTTGGACAGCCGCTGTGCCGCGAGACGATAGGCACCAAGGGCCCCGGCCCTGTCCCCCTGTGCCAGGCACAAGTCCCCCAGGACCAGTGCGCCCACCAGACCACCTTCCTCCGCCGTCCTCCGGGCCACGGAAAGGTAGTCCGCGGGTCGGAGATGGCTTAACCGCAGGGCCTGGGGCCCACCATAGGGCATGTTCAGGAAGGCCTGGAACGCATCCAAGAACCGCCCGTCCCGCTCATCCGCCAAGGCGGCCTCCAGTCGCGTCCCAAGATCGGGCGGCGGCCCAGGGGGTGATTGCCCTCCCAAGGGGATCACCAGCAGGACGAACATCCAGTGCAGAAAGGCCATACCTTTAGGAGCCGCGCAAGAACAACCTGTGCTGTTCAGGTTGTTCTTCTGCGGCCCCTTATGCCGGACCACTACCGAATTATTCAAGTTGATCATGCGCACCGGCTTGTCCCCCGAGGAGAGATACCGGGGACTTGCCATGGGTTCGCTTGGAAAGCCATGACCACCCGGGAAGATCGGCACCGGTACAATGACCCCCCACGTCCAAGGTCAAGCTCAGGCATGGCACCGTCTTCCTTCACCCCTTCCCGCTTCCGCTGGCTGGCGGCGCTCATCCTGCTGCCGGTCCTGGTGCTGTCGGGCCTTGCGGTGGTCAATCTGCGGGCAGACCGGCGGCGGGTGCAGGAGGACCTGCAGACTTCGGCCCTGGAGGTCCTGCCGACCCTGGGACCCGAGGTGCTGGCGCGGGTGGGGAAGGACCTGACCGGGGTGCTGGAGGCTTCGGGACGGTTCCGCGAGGGTCGGCGGGTGGTGCCTCCCCCGGGGCTGGAGCTGCACCCCACCGAGGTCGGGACCACCCTGGAAGGCTTCGAGGCCGCCCTGCACCAGCGCCAGGACCTGGGGGCCGCCCGGCGGGTGTGGGGCTGCTTGGAGTCCGGGTTGGACGGCTTTGGGCTGCACCGGCTGCTGCAGGCGGCGGGGGTCGCCAACTTTGGGTTCGATGCGGCCAGCAGTGCGGTGGAGCAGCGGTCGCGGCGGGTGAAGACGGATCGGATCGACGGCGAGCTGATGCTGCGGACCTTGATGGCCTATCTGCGGGGCGAGC
>CAZPUI010000024.1:0-18023 GCA_964589695.1 uncultured Solibacteraceae bacterium
ATGATGCCTACATGATGGCGCCCCTGGCCAAGGGATGGTTGGATCCCATGGGCTTCACCTTCGCATTCGTGCGGGAGGACATCGAGACCCTCAACGCCCTGGCCCTGGAGTCCCGCTTCGAGGTAACCGCCCTCAGCTTCGGCGTCTACCCCGAAGTGCGGGACCGCTACGACCTGTTAACCGCTGGCTCCTCCATCCAAGAGGGCACGGGCCCCATCCTGGTGGGGCGTCGCCCCCTGGGTCCCTGGCTCCAGGACTGCACGGTGGCCATTCCCGGGTTCCGCACCAGCGCCTACCTGGCGCTCCGTCGCTGGCGGCCCGGACTCCGGGTGGAGCACCTGCCCTTCGATCAAATCCTCCCTGCCGTGGCCGCCGGGCGCTACGAGGCGGGCCTGCTTATCCACGAGAGCCAGTTGCAGTACAAAGCCCTGGGGCTCGAGGCGCTGGTGGATCTGGGGGCCTGGTGGAAGCTGGAGCACGACCTACCCCTGCCCATGGGGGGCAACGCCATTCGCAGGGACCTGCCCCGGGACGTCAAATCCGGATTCGCGACACTCATGCGACGCAGTGTGGAAATGGCCATGGAACGCCACGGGGAAAGCCTGGACTACGCTCAGTCTTTCGGTCGGGGCATGGATTTGGTTATGGTGGACCGCTACGTCCGGGGCTGGGTGAACGCATTCACCGTCCACCCAGGGCCCCGTGGGATGGCCGCCGTCGAGTTGCTTCTTGACTTGAAACCCACCTGGGTCGATGAAGGGGTTTTTCCGTGAGTTGTACATTTCCCCCAAATGGAGGGGTGCCTTGGGTAAGGCTGGCATGAATGTTGATTCCGCGCTTCGAACCTTGTTGGGAAATTGACGATGGGTGTTCCTTGAAGGCGAATTGGATGACGACCCAAAAAGGCCTCCCGGACAGGGGGGCTTGTGTGCGTCCGATATTGGCCTTCGGGGCTGGAAGTGTCGTGATATCCTTGGCCTTGTTCAATCCAGACTCGATACAACAATGAAAAGCCTGTCCTGATTACCTCTCGAGGCGAATATGAAATCCATTCCAAGGACTTCCCAACTGCTTCTGACGGTGACGGCCTTGATGATCGCGGCCGGATGCGGTGGTGGGTCTTCCACGCCCTCGGGCGGTTCGGTGATCGTCCAGAACAATCCCCCAGAGGTGAAGGCCCTGGGATGGTCCCCCAGCCATGAGCCCCTCCGGCAGTTCCAGTCCTACCAGTTTGCGGTGTTGGCCCAGGATCCTGATATTGGCGACACCATCGCCAAATACGACTGGAGCTTTGACGAAGGCAAGACCTACGCCACCACCACCGAGGGTTTCCTCCGGCATGCGTTCACCACCCCGGGCTCACCGGTGCTGTTGGTCCGGGCCACGGACAACCGGGGCAATGTGGGGGCCTGGGGTGCCAAGACCCTGACAGTGACCGAGGCGGCCTCACCTGTGACCCTCGTGCTGGTGAGCCCAGTTGGGGGGACCGTGGTCCAGGGCATGGTGGGGGCCAGTGCCCAGGTCTCCTATGTCCTCCAGGTTCGGGATACCAATCCTGGTGGTGTGGTGGACCTTGCGGGGATCACCTTCAACCCTGGGGATGCCAACGCCCAGGTGGTGGAACGCAAAGCCCTCGGCAATGGTCAGTTCTCTTTCGTGGTGGCCTACCCCACCGGCTCGGCCCCCGGGGACCGCACGGTGACGGCCACCTTCCAGGCTGTGGACAACCTGGGGAGCACCAGTGCCGTGCTCTCGGGCCCCGCCATCACCATCCGCACCACCACGGCCTTGAACCAGCCCCCGGTGGTGACCCTGGTGAGCAGTCCCCTTCCACCCGCCGGCCCCAATGCGGCATGGCAGGGGGCCCTCGTCCAGTTCTCGGCCACCGCCACGGATCCCGACAACGACAGCCTGACCTACACCTGGACCTTTGGCGACGGCGGCAAGGGGGATGTTCCCCCCACCCAGAACAACGCCGCCCTTAACCAGGAGCACATCTACGCCACCCCTGGGGTCTACCCCGTGGTGCTCACGGTGGACGATGGTCGGCCCGGGGGTCGGAAGGTGGCTTCCCTCGAACTCAATGTGAAGCCCAACACCCCGCCCACCTTGAATCCCCTGCTCACGCCCGCGGCCCCGGTCTATGCCCAGGTGCCCATCAAGTTCGAATCCCGTGCGGCGGATGTGAACGGAGACGCCCTGGAGGTGACCTGGGAATTCGGTGACAACCAGACGGACACCGGCGCCACCGTGACCCACACCTATGCCGTGGCGGGCAATTCCGTGGTCAAGGTGCAGGCCAACGATGGCAAGGGAGGCATCACCTCCCAGACCTTCGTGGTGAACGTGTTGGCCAACCGTGCCCCCACCGCCTCGGTCCTCACACCCCCGGCCGCGGGGCTCCTCCAGGGCAAGGCCTACACATTCACGGCCCAGGGGGTCGATCCCGAAGGGGATCCCATCCAGCGCTACGAATGGGACTTCGGCGATGGCACCCCTGTGGAAGTCTCGACCACCCCCACCATTCAGCATGCCTTCGCCCTGAATTTCTCCGGCAACGCCAGTGTCCGGGTGCGGGCCGTGGATGTCCGGGGCAGCATCGGTGATTTCTGCCCCGCGGTGGTCTTCGGCGTGGTTCAGACGGCCACCCCCGTGGTGACCTTCACCCAGCCCACCACCGCCCTGAGTCTCAACGTCAGTGTGGGGGGGACCATCGACCTGCCCTACATCGTCAAGGCCACCCACCCCAATGCGGGCCAGCCCGGCGTGGTGGATCCTATCCCCCTGGACAACATTGGCTTCTCCATCAACGATGCGGAGGCCAGCCTTGTGTCCAAGGAAAGCATGGGGAACGGCGCCTACCGCTTCTTCGTGCGCTACCGTGGGGCGGCCGTGGCGGGTAGCCGCAAGACGGCTCCCTCGGCCTACGCCATCGATTCCAAGGGGGTGCGGGGCCTGACGGTCACGGGGCCCGAGCTGACCCTGGTCACCGGGGGCCCGAATCGTTTGCCCGTGGTGGTGGTCACGGAACCGGATGCCACCGCCGTGGGTGCCTTCACGTCCCGGCCCGTGAACCTGGGCTTCACCATTACGGACCCCGACGGTGATCCCGTGTCGTACGTGGTGGATTGGGGGGATGGTTCAGAGAAATTCATTGGCACGAGCTACGGTGACACCAAGGCGGGCATTCCCTTTGCCATCACCCATGTGTATCCCGATAGCTTCACCAGTGGCCGCAGGGACGCCCTGGTGACCATCTCCGCCATCGACGGCCGGGATCCCCAGGGGCAGCCCGTGACCCAGACCCGAACCTTCCAGGTGGTCTTCAACACCCTTCCCGTGGCCCGCATCACCGGCCCCACCGCCAGTGCCACCCTGCCCTCCACCACCGACCTGCCCAGCGATCCCAGCCGTGGCCTCTTCAATCCCCCGGGACCCAACGATCCCGAGATCGTGGTGATCCCCAACGGAAGTCGACTCTCCTTCAAGGGGGAAGCGACCCTGCCTGGAAGTCAGGATGCCACCCTGCTCTACAGCTGGACCTTCGAGAGGGGCATCCCCCGGTCCGCGGATGTGGTCATTCCCCCCGGAGATGTGGTCTTCCAGGGCACACCCGGCAAGACCGAGGCCTTCCTGGTGACCTTCACCGTGAAGGATGCCTTCGGCCGCTCCTCCGCCCAGGCCAATCCCTCCCCCCGGACCTACAAGAAGTGGATCGTGGTGGATGGCAAGAATTCCCAGGACTTCACCCTGCGCTTCATGTACCGCACCAAGGCCGAGGATCTCATCGGGGCCACCCTCGTGAAGACCCTGGCCCCCGCCGCCAAGGCCGAGACGGGACTCGGGGCCACCATTTCCATCCTCCAGGATGGCGCCATGGGTTCCTTCGTGGTGGCGGACCAAGCCAACACCAAGGCCGAGGTCAAGGTGCCGGTGCGGGCCAACATGCCCTTCTATGTCAAGATTCCTGCCTTTGGGCCCGACGGCATAGGGTACGTGGTTCGCATTCCCAACGCCCCCACGGGGCCCTATGCTGATCCCACCCTGGGCACCACCCAACCGGCTTCCACCAGCCCCCTGGCTTCCGCCTCGGCCTTCTGGTTCGAGAACCCCACCGCCGCCCAGGCTCCCTGGAACCCTGTGCTCCAGATCGTGACCGGGGAAGGCTTCTCGCCGGAGCTGACGCCTTCGCCGGAGCGGCGTGCCAACTTTGGCCTCTCCTTTACAGCAGCCAAGACCTTTGCCAACACCCGGTGGGTGGACCGCGTGGGCTCGCACATCACGGCCAGCGGGCCACCCCACATTCCCTTCGAGGACTCCACTTCGGAATTGGGAGGAGTTCAGGGTGCCCGGGCCTATCAGCTCCTGGGCGAATGGTTCGTGGGTCTGGGCACCCTTCACGCCAAGTGGGCCCAGCCCGTGGATCCCTTGAAGGGATTCAACAAGGATGACACCGCCTCCGAAGGCAAACCCAACACCATGGGGTTCACCTTTGATGTCCAGAAATACGGTGTTTCCACCCAGAAGAGTGAGACCTTTACTGTGGCTCAGCTCCAGGCCATGCGGATTCCTCCCCACACTGCAGATCCCTTCGATCTGGATGATGCAAAGTGGGGCACGACGGCCCTGATCCATGGCTGGAAGGTGGATCCCACCGTGAAGCCACCCGCCGTACCTGGCAACGTCCCCGACACCACCACGGGGGTCATCCCCACCTCCTTTGCCAAATCGGTGAACGTGTGGTTTGCCGACGTACGGGACAAGGCGCCTGGTGGCGCCCCCCTCTCGGGCGGATTGAGGGGGTTGGTCACGCCCTATGAAATGAACTACCCAGGTTTCCCCATGCCTACGGCGCCCCCCTTCCCCACACGTACGGGCAGTGGGCTGTTCAGCTATGCCGAGTATCTCTGGTCCAGCCATTGGTCCCGGCCTTTGGTGCTGAATCTTTCCCTTTTGAACAGCTCCGATGGTCCTGGCCTTGCGTCCCTACCCGTCTATGGCATCGACGATGCTTGGCCATTACCTCCCCCAGCGGTGGAACCCCCGGCAGCTCCCTCTTTGCGCTACTCTGCCACCACCGTTTGGCCCAAGAAATCAGGCATCACCGGTGGGGCCATCGAGCGACCGTCAGCCTTTGATATGACACCGTCGGGCGGTGGCACCTTCACGGCCGGGTCCCCCGTGGCCCTCAATTCAACCCCTGTAACACCCGGCGGTGTAGGCCGTTTCTATTGGACCGGCTATGGATATGAAGGCGGTGTAATCACAAGGAGCTGGCTCTCAAATGCCGCCCAGATGCCACCCTCCACCTTCCTCGGTGGCCCCGGCGATGCCACCAATGCGGTGGGCATGGCGCCGCCTTTGGACATCGTGGTGGACAAGCGGGATCGGGACATCCATGGCAAGCTCACGGGCGCCATGCTCGGGGGCTACCGCATCACCTGGTTCAACCCCACCTTGGACAACAGTAACCAGGTGGTGCCTCCGGACTTCTGGGTGGTGGAGGTGGACAACAACCACTTCGTTTTGCCCGCCAGCTACCCCGTGGCGGCCCAGGGGCTGACGGATGTGGTGATGACGGATGCCCGCACCTACCTGCCTTCGGGCAATGCGTGGGGGAATCCCAACATCCCCAACCCCGCCAACCCCGAGGATCCGGCCAACGACAAGGCCGTACCGGGCTTCTGCTGGTTCGACATTCCCAAGGAATTCCAGCCCGACAAGGCCGCCCCAGGTTCCAGCATCAGCGTGCGGGTCTATGGGGTGAAGGCCATCCTCAAGAACAATGCCGTCGCGGGTGCCCGCCGCCTCAACCGCGTGGAATGGATGGAGGCCATCAAGACCATCACCACGCCCGTGAAGGTGGTGGCCGGGGGTGGTGACACCGGCTACGCCCACAAGATTCCCTTCAACTACGCCTGGGACATTGTGGTGGTGCAGTCCGCCCAAGCTCTCATCGCACCTTGATCCCTTTGTCTTCCCTGTCACGTTCTGCCCAAGGAGGTCCCGTGAAGACCCTCACGCTTCTGGTAGCTGCCCTTGCCGCCCCGCTGGTGGTTGCCCAGGAATCCCCGTCCGTACTGGATGCCCGTGTCCAGCTCTTCACCGAGCTGATCCAGCCACGCCAGTTCGTCTATGCCAATCCCGGCACCGGGGAACTCAATGACCAGGCCAAAGGCCAGGCGGGGCTGGGTTTCCGGGTGCTGGGGGAACTGCCGTACACCCTGGGCTGGTACTACGAGCTGGGGGGGCGGCTGGATTCCAGCTCCAACCTGACCCTCAACACCACGGTGGTGGACGCTCGGGATATCCAGATTCGGTACAGCTACTGGAGTGCCGGGGTGGCCTACTTGTGGAACTTTGGTCCCCTTTCCCTGGGGGCCCACCTGGAAGGTCGTGGCGAGGCCCTGAGTGCCCTGGGTGAGGAGTTCCGGGCGGGCATCAGCAATGGCAAGGTGAGCCAGAGCACCACCTACCTGCGCCCCTGGGTGCGTGTGAGCCTGGACCTGACCTTCGGCAAGAGCAAGGTTCGTCCCTTTGTGGGAGGTGAGGCGGGAGTTGCCCTCACCCGTACCACCCAGACTCGCATTGTTCCCCTGCCCAGCGGCTCCAGTGGCGGACTGGACGATCGCACCCTCCGCGCCATGGCCCCCACGGCCTCCGTGGCCTTCTACGGCGGCCTGCGCTTCTAAGCTCCACCCCGTCGCTGCCGCCCCTCTTCGGAGGGGCGGTGCCATTTCAGTCTGCCTCCCATGAATCCTCGACACCCCTGGCTTCAGACCCTGGTGGCTGCCCTGTTGTGGGGGCTCTGGGGACTGTATCTGGCCATCCGTTGGCCTTGGGACGTGCTCCGTCGGTTCGTGGCGGCTGCACCCTGGCGGAAGTGGGCCGCCCTGGCCCTGGGGGTCCTCCTGGTGGCCGCCCTCGGGTGGACCCTCAACCTGGTCTACGAACGTTTCCGGATGCGGGAGGCACTCGTCCAGGCCGCCACCTGGAGTGAGGGCAAGTCCCAGGAGGACGTGCGTGCCGAGGCCTGCCTTGGTCTCCTGCGGGAGGGTTTTCCTGAGATCCAGGGCCACCCTGGCGCCTTGCAGGTGGAGTTCAGCACCGACCCCTCGGGCTACCCTCTGTGTGCCGTGGCGTTGGACCTCCCCCGCCGTCATGGATTCGGACGTCTGAGCTTCACCCTGCACCATCGATTCAGGGTCCAGGTCCTGGCCATGACCAAGCCCAAACCTCGGAAGCTGGAGGACCTGGTCCAGTAGGAGCTACTCGACGAAGATCCGGAACACCAGATTGGACAACAGCATGCCCTTGGGGGTCAGTCGGATCTGGGTGCCCGAGGTTTCCAGGAGCCCGGCGGCCTCCAGGGGAAGGAGGGCCTCTCGCCAGGCCTGGACCTGGGTCTGCAGGCCACGGGCAGCGCCCAGGCACTCCAGGGTCGACCAGTCGATACCCACCTGGCGCCGCAGGCCCAGGAGGGGAATTTCCGCCAGGTCCTCCCGATCCTCGAGCCGCTGGCATTCCTCCGGTTCGGCACCCCTCGCCCAGGCCGCGAGGTCCGCCGTTTCCGACCAGCGCCAGCGCCCCAGGTGGCTGGCGGCACTGGGTCCCAGGCCCAGGTAGGGCCTTCGAAGCCAGTACCGGGAGTTGTGGAGGCTCTCCTGGCCGGGGCGGGCGTGGTTGCTGATCTCGTAAGCCTCCAGCCCCAGGCTCGGCAGAAAGGCGTGGAGGGCCTCGTAGACATCCGCCACCCGGTCCTCGTCGGGTAGGACCAGCCGACCCGCCTGGACCTCCCTTCGAAGGGGGCAATCCTTGTCCAGGTCCAGGAGGTAGATGGAAAGGTGCTCCACACCGGCGTCCACCAGGCGATGGGCATCCGCCAGGACGGATTCCGGAACCTGGCCCGGCAGCCCCACCATCAGGTCCGCGCTGAGTCGTTGGAAGCCTGCGGTGCGGGCCTCCTTGATCACACGCAGCCCGTCGGCCCCGCTGTGAATCCTTCCCAGACGGCGCAGCAGCCCATCGTCCAGGGTCTGGATACCGAGGCTGAGACGGTCCAGTCCCAGGTGTCGCGCGCCCTGGAGCCAGGGCAGGTCCACGGTGCCTGGGTTGGCCTCAAGGGTGGCTTCCTGCACATCCCTGAGGTCGAAATGGGCGTCAACCTTGCTCAGGAGGGCTTGAAGTTCCTCCAACGCGAGGATGGAGGGGGTCCCCCCTCCGAGGTAAAGGGTGTCGATCCCGGGTTTGCCAAGGGCCTCTCCCCAGGCCTCCACATCCTTGTTCAGTCGCACCAGGGCCGGCACCCGGAAAGCCGGATTGCGGGTGGTGGCGAAGGAGCAATAGGTACAGCGATCCTTGCAGAGGGGCACATGGAGATACAGCCCCAAGGGGGGCTGGCAAGCCTCGTACAGTTCGGGGAAGTGCCCCGGAGTCATGCCCGGCGCCTAGGTGTTCCCAGGGAAGGTGAGGGCGTGGCTCTCCTGGGAGCTGGGGGTGAGGAGCACATTGTCGATGAGCCTCGTGGTGCCCACCATGCCGGCCACACACAGGGCCGCGGAGCGCTCCAGGACACCTTCCACGGCATCGAGCGTGTGCACATCCACCAGCTCAAGGTACTGAAGCTGGTCCAGGTCGGTCAGGGCGTTCATGGCCAGGGCCAGCAGGACGGCCGCCCTGCGCTCCCCGGCCGTGTAAGCGTCCAGGGCGGCATGGAGGCCCTTGCTCAGGCACAGTGCGCGGGTGCGTTCCTCAGGGCTGAGATAGACATTTCGTGAGCTGAGGGCCAGGCCATCGGGTTCCCGCAGGGTGGGGATCATGACGATGTCCACGGGCAGGTTGAGGTCCTTGACGATGCGGCGCACGATGGTGATCTGCTGGAAATCCTTCTGGCCGAAGAAGGCCAGGTTGGGCTGGACCAGGTTCAGAAGCTTGATGACCACCGTGGCCACACCCCGGAAATGGCCTGGCCGGGTGCGTCCACAGAGCACCTCCCCCAGGGGACCAGGCTCCACGAAGGTGGAGTACCCCGTAGGGTAGATCTCGCTGGGATCGGGGAGGAAGAGGAGTTTCACCCCCTGCTTCAGGCAAAGGGCCTGGTCCCGCTCCAGGTCCCTGGGGTAGGAGGCGAGGTCCTCCTTGGGGCCGAACTGGGTGGGATTGACGAAGATGGAGACCACGGTGGCATCACAGCGGGCCGTGCTCTGACGGATGAGGGCGGCATGGCCCTCGTGAAGGTAGCCCATGGTGGGCACGAAACCAATGCTGGCGCCCTGTTCCCGGAAGGACTTGAGGGCGACTCGCAATTCAGAAATGGATCGAACAACGCGCATGGACACGTAACTCCTAGGTGCAGGAAGGCCTTTTCACATCTGGGCCGAGGGGGGGCGCCAAGTTCCAAGGTGCTTGCGTGCAGCTTCAGGAAGCATATAGGATTCCCGGGGTTCAGGGAAGCTTCCTGACTGGATGTCGTTGATCCAGCTTGAGATGGCTTCGGTCATAAGGCCGAAGCCATCGAGATACTTGCGTACGAACTTGGGGGTTTCGCCAGGGATCAGGCCCAGCAGGTCGTGGAAGACCAGCACCTGACCGGAGCAATCCGGTCCCGCCCCGATGCCGATGGTGGGTATGTCCAGCGTTTCGCTGACCCGGCTGGCCAGTTCCCCGGGGATGCCCTCCAGCAGGAGGGAGAAGATGCCCGCATCCTGCAGCCGCAGGGCTTCTTCCAGGATCTGGATGGCGGTCCGCCCCTCCCGCCCCTGGACCTTGTACCCTCCCATGGCGTGAAGGCTCTGGGGGGTGAGCCCCAGGTGGCCCATGACGGGGATCTCCGCGTCTAAAAGGGCCCGGATCACGGGGATGCGTTTGGTACCACCCTCCAGCTTCACGGCCTGGGCACCCCGCTGGATGAAGGCACCCGCATTGCGGATGGCTTCATCCACCCCAAGGTGGTAGCTGAGGTAGGGCATGTCCGCCATGAGGAAGGCCTTTGGGTGGACCCGGGCGATGGCCTCCAGGTGGTGGCACATCATGGCCATGGTCACAGGCAGGGTGTTCTCCATGCCCAGGACGACATTCCCAAGGCTGTCCCCCAGCAGGAGGATGTCCACCCCCGCCGCATCCCCGATGCGTGCCGTGGGGGCATCGTAGGCGGTGAGCATGACGATTTTCTGGCCGATCTCCACCTTGCGGGCCAGTTCCGGAAGGGTGGTCTGGTGACGGGCTCGCGCGTGGTGACTCATGGTGGGAGCTTCCTTCGGGGTTCATATGCGTTCAGAGGGTGGAGGCAAATGCGGGCTTTGCCCGCGTTTGCCGCGGGGGTCCAGGGGGGACGAAGAGGCCAAGCATGGGTTTCCGGTTGGCATTCCAGTGTGTTTGGCGCGGCCGGGCCGTCCCCCCTGAACAGATACTGGGGCTCAGCCCTGGACACCCAGCCTGTAATGGGTCTGGGTGGGGGTCCAGTCTGACAGGGGATCGGAACGCTCCGGTAGGCTGAAGCCCAGGCCCACCTTTTCGCACATTTCCTGGTATCGGTGGATGTCGGGGCGGCCCTGGAAGGACATGCTGTAGGCCTCGGGGACCCGGGACCAGAGCATCTGAAAGCTGGTTTGGGCTTCCTGGAGTCGGCTGCGGGCCCCCAGGCGCTCCCCAAGGCGGAGGAGCACTTCTCCAGACTCCACGCAGGCCATGATGATGACCCCGTGGAAATGCATGTCCCGGGCGGCCGCCAGGACCATGTTCCAGGCGCCCAGGCTCTCCGTGACCACGGTCTCGGAACCCTCCAGATTGGCGAGCAGGAGGGCATGGGCCCGGTGCCATTCCAGTTCGAGCCAGCGGGACTCCCCGCTCTCCGCTGGGATCTTGAGTGCTTCCAGCAGGTTCCAGGCATCCCTGAGGGTTTCGGCCGTGCCACCCCCCCCCTCCCGGGCCAGGGCCTGGATCTGACGGAGCTTGGCCAGGCGCTCCCGCCAGAGCAGGCCCGAGGATTCAAAGATATCCGCTGCCTGCCCGTAGAGTCGGGCCGCATCCCGCCAGCTGTGGCCGAAGGCGGCGATGTCCGCCTGGAGGAAGAGGCGGTCACCTCGGTCCACGGCGGTGAGGCTTGGTCCCGCCTGGGAGAGGGCCCGGAGCATGGCGAGGTCGCCCTGGACCGTGTCTCCAAGACCGGCGATGGTGCGGGCCTTCCAGAGTTCCGTTCGGGACATGGCGGGGCGATCCCCCAGGCGCTGGAAGGTGCCGTAGGCCTTGTCCAGGTGGGTAATGGCCGTGTCCATGGACTGCTCCAGGCAGCGGAACATGCCGATGGTGAAGTGCACCAGGCCGGAGAGCTCCAGATCGTCCTGGATTCGGGCCCCCTGGAGACCCTCCCTCAGGAGGCCATAGGCCAGGTCGGGATGGCCCATGGCCAGATGGATGTGGGCGAGGGCCACCAGGACCTGGACCATGAGGCGGGGTTCTTCCTCATGTTCCAGCATCCGCTGGGCCGACTGCAGGGTGCCCAGGGCCCTTCTGAACTGGGCCCGCTGGGCGATGACCCGGCCCAGCTCCAGCTGCAGGGTGATCTGATCCAGGCGGGCGGAGCGCTGTTCGGCGCTGCCCACGAGCTGGAGCCCCTCCTCGAAGGCCCGGACGGCCTTGTTGGTGAAGCCCTCCAGGGCGTGGATCTTCCCGAGCACACAGCGCAGGCGTGGATGCTCGGGGTGCAGGGGATGCTCCGAAAGGCACTCGGCGGCGGAGAGGATGGAACGCTGTGCTTCCACGCTGCGCCCCAGGCGGATTTCCAGCAGGGCCCGCTTGCGCATCACCCGGGCGAACCCATCCGTAAAGGACCGGTCCTCCGGATCGGGGTCCTCCTTCAGGGCCTCCACCGCCAGGCCCAGGGCTTCCAGGCTCAGTTCCCAGGGTGAAAGGTCGACGTAGCCCGTGAGGGGTACCCGGGCCCGGGAGGTCCCGGCGGCCCACGCATCGGCGAGGTATTCCCAGAGTCGCGCCCGCTGGCGGGAGGTGGGGTTCAGCCGCATGGACTGGTGCACCACCCGCTCGGCGTCCTTGGGGCTGGGTGCCAGCTGATCGATGGCCTGGAGCACATGGCTAAGGGCCGTGGCCTCATCCATGGCCAGGGAGATGAGACGCACCGGGGGCAGGGGGACCTTGGGTCCGTCCTCCAGGGCCTTGAGCAGGGCCTTGGCGAGGCGGCGCACCTCGCCCTGGGGGGCTTGGTCCAATACCAGCTCCCGGAGGACGGGATCCCGGAGCAGGACTTGGCCATCCTTGAAGCTCACGAGCTTGAAACTGAGGGCACTGGAGATGGCGTCTTCGAAGGGATCGCCTGCCAGGCCCACGGCCCGGCCGAGGACATCCGCCGTGAGGGGGCCGTCCACCAGGGCAAGGGCCCGCATGATGGCGAGGGTGGGAGCCTTGAGCCGTCGAAGCCGACCCTCCAGGATCTGATTGACGAGGTTCTCGTGGACATCCAGGTTCGGAGCCGCGCCGGCCTTCCACTCCCAGCAGTGGTGGCGCCATTGAAGGTTGCCGTCCTGCTGCGCCCGTTCCAGCATGCTGGCCAGGAGGCCGGGGTTGCCCAGGCTGGAATGGCATAACCCCTGGAGGGTGGCTTCGGGGACTTGATGGCAGCCCAGAAGATCGTCCACCAGGACCCGCAGGTCCGAATCCTCCATGCGGGTGAGCTGGATGATGGCCAGGTGGGGGCCCTGCTGCAGGCTGGTGAGGAAGGTCTTGAGCTCGGGGCTGGGGGCCGTGGTCCCGTAGCTGAAGAACCAGGGCTCCTTGCCCCCGATGGCCAGTTCGGAGAGCAGTTGCAGGGTTTCGGGGTTCGCCGCCTGGAGGTCCAGCACCTGGAGGAGCCTCGGGCGGTGCTTGTGGGCGAAGTCCAGGGCGGCATGGGCGGCCTGGATCTCATCCGCCTCAATGCGGGCACTTTCCTCCGCCAGTTTGCGGCCCCCCCGCAGGAAGCTGAAGGAGGTCACCCGCCGACTCAGGCGCCGGGCGGCTTCGGGGAAGGCGGCGTAGAATTCCGCTTCCAGACCCACCAGCAGGTCCGTGAGGAGGCGGCCGAGGAGCATGCCTGCGGGCTCCTCCACCATGACCTTCAGGCGCGTCACCCAGACGCCTTCGGATTCGGCGGTGGCCGCCGCCCAGCGGGCCAAGGTGCCCAGGCCCAATCCCGCCTCACCGTGGAGGACGAAGAGCCGCTCCATGGGCACCGGGGCCGTGAGGCCGTAGGTGAGGGTCTTGAGGTAGGTCATCTCCTGCTGACGGCCCCGGATGGGGTGGGCCCCCGCCTGGCTGAGTTCCGGCGCGGTGTCCCAGGGGGAGGGCTGGGGGTGGTGGCCCGCGAAGGGAATGGTGTGAAGGGTCTCGGTGAAGGCCTCTAGGTTCTGGGGAGCCGAGCCCAGGGCCCTGGGAATGAGGATGCGGCCATTGAGGAGGCCCACCACTTCCGGGGCGTAGACCCTCAGGATCTGGGGACGCTGCTTGGTCCCGAGGATCTCCAGCAGGGCGTTGCGCTGGGTGGGATTGAACTCGGGCCAGAGTTCGGCGAGGGGGGTGCCACCCAGACGCTGGAGGAACCAAGCCTGGGTTTCCGAGAATCCGAAATGACCCTCGCCGGGGTCCTCGGGCGGGGCGTCGCTGAAGCGCTGGAGGTAGGCATGCTTGATGCGGTCCAGGTCCCGGTCCGAGGGCCGCGGTGACCAGAGCTGCAGGAGGTAGCGAACGGAGTCCGTCTCGTGGCGTACGATGTGCCAACCCACCCCGGTCTTGGCGTCCTGGGCGACGGGTGCGACTTCCGTGTAGCTTCTCCCGGCGAAGCTCCAGGTCTGGCTCATGCGCACCTTTCAGGTCCGGCAAGGACCGCATGGAATGATGGGAAGCATTGTATCCCGGTGGGACCTTCAAGTCACAGGCTGCTTCCGCAGGGACTCCAGCTCCTGGACCAGCTCCGGGGCTTGGCTTCGGGCTGCCCGTAGGGCCAGCTCTGCCTTTTCCCGCCGGGTCTGGGGCGGACCAGCCAGGGTTTGGGCGCGCAGCACGTAGGGATGGGTCGGGGCGATCTGAGTGGCTTCGTCCAGGGCGGTACGGGCCTCCTCCGTGGACCAGCCCAGGGCTTCCGCGATCCCAGCCAGGGTCTGCCCCCGCAGGCCCTTGGGGGCGCTGGGGGGAAGCAGGGCCAGGGCGTTCCGAAAGCGGGTCAGGGCCTCCAGGGGTTTGCCCCGTTTCAGGTACAGGTGGGCCAGGTAGAAGGTTCCCACGGCCTCCTGGGTGCGGAACCCTCCCTTCCGGGCGATCTCCACGCCCTCGGCCTGGGTGTCCAGGGCCCGATCCCCTTGGCCAAGCATCTGGAGCACCACCCCCAGGTTGTTGAGGGCCGCAGCCTCTCCCAGACGGTAGCCCAGGGTGCGCTGGAGACGAAGGCAGGATTCGAAGGAGGCCTGGGCTTGAGCCAGCCGACCCCCCAGGGCCGCGAGGGTGCCCAGGTTGTTGAGGGCATTGGCCTCCCCCCCCCGGTGGCCCAACTCGCGCATGAGCTCCAGGCTGCGGGTGTATAGGGGCTCCGCGGTTCCCAGGCGGTCCTGGGTCTGGTGCAGCATGGCCAGGGTGTTGAGGATCCGTGCTTCCCCCAGGAGGTCCCCTTGGCTTCGCTTGAGTTCCACGGCCAGGGTCAGGACGGCAGCCGCCTCCTCCCCCTGGCCCATGTCCCGGAGGGTGGCGCCCAGGAACATGAGGGCACCCGCCTCCTGGTCCCGGTCGCGGGTGCGCTGGGCCAGGTCCACGGCACTGCGGAGCAATTCAAGGGAGGCCCTCAGGTCCCCCTTGAGCCTGGCCCGCAGCCCCATCTGCCCCAGGATCCGGATCTCGCTGGCAGTGTCCCCCACCTGGTGGGCGGCCAGGCGGGCCCACTGGAAGACCGGTGCTTCGGCGGGATCCCCCAGGATGGCCAGGCATTCACCATAGGTCACCAGGGCCGCCGGGAAAGTAGGGGCATCGTACGCCGCTTGCCGGAGGTGGGGTTCGGCGCCCTTGTAGTCGCCCCGGCCCATGGCAGCTTTTCCTTCCGCGAAGGCCTTGAGGGCCGAAGGACTCACCAGGGATGGGGACCCTCCCGCCTCCCGGGTTTCCGTCGGCTGGATGGCTTCCCGGAGGCGTCGCCCCACTTCCACGGGCAGGGCCAGGGTCAGGGAAGGATCCCGGGCGTCCCGGGAGCGCTGGACCTGGAAGCGATCCCGATCCTCCCGATCCCGCAGGTGGAGGTCCAGGAGCAGGTGGGAGGAGGTCCCCTTTCGCAGGGCCCCTTCCACCAGGAGTTGGCACCCCAGGGCCTGCATCAGCTGACGGCGGAGGGCCGGCGTGAGGGGGCGAGCGGGTTCCAGTTTCAGGCTGGTCATGGCGGCTTGAAGGGTGGCGCTGTCGAGCACGACCACCCTGGGCAGGCCCCGCAGGCTCGCCCCCAGCACCTCGGGAAAACCATGACCCACCACCGCATCCAGGGAGGAATCTCCGGTCTGGTTCTCCAGGGGAAGGATGGCCAGGCGCGCGGGCCGCCGGGCGCCGAATTCGGCCACCACCCCCCGACCCAGGGCCCAGTAGAGGGCGCCGAAGACCACCCCCGTGGCCAAGGCACCCGCCAGCGCCCAGTGCCACAAGGGGCGGGGCCTGAGAATCCGGTCCAGGTTCTGGACCACCTCCGCAGCCGTGGGACGCTTCCGGAGGTCCGGAGCCAGCATGGCCTCCAGGAGCCTCAGAAGACGGCGGGGCAGGACACCGGCCATTGGGACGACGCGCCTTCCTTCCAGGATGGCCCTCACCTTGTCCTGCACCTTGCCCGGGAAAGGGTGGGTGCCCGTGATCCACTCCTGGGCCAGGATGCCCAGGGAGAAGACATCCGAGGGGGGACCCACCACGGCGCCCCGAATCTGTTCTGGGGAGGCATAGGAGGGGCTGCCCACGAAACATCCGTCCTCGGTGATATGCCCCGGGTTGGTGCCCAGGCTGGAGCCCCGACCGGACCGCTCAGCCAGCGTCGCATCGGCATCGGAGGTGGTGGAGCCCCCACCCTGGGTGGCCTCCCCCACGAGGGTGGCCAGGGCGGAGGGCAGGGGCAGGCTGGCGGTGGGTTCCCCGAGGCTGTCCCCCAGGCTGTCGAGGCGCACCAGTCCGAAGTCGAGAATCCGAATGCGCCCATGGGGATCCAGCATGAGGTTGCTGGGCTTGAGGTCGCGATGCACGATGCCCTTCCGGTGGGCCTCCGCCAAGGCGTCCGCCACCGCCCGGAGGTGGGTCAGCTTGGCGACCAGCGGCAGATCCTCGGGCAGGGCCTCCAGGGACTTCCCATCGATCCATTCCATCTGGATGTAGGGTTGGCCCTGGGCCTCGATCCAATCGTAGACCTGGCAGACGTGGGGATGGCTGAATTGGGCCAGGGCCAGAGCCTCCCGCCGGAAGCGTTCCAGGGCCTGGGCGGTCTGGCGCTGCTCCAGGCGGATGGCCTTCAGGCAGACATGGCGCTCCAGGGTCGTATCCCAGGCCTTGAACACCGACCCCATGCCGCCCTGGGCCACCATGCCTTCGATGCGGAAGCGCCCCACCAGGTCCCCGGTCTGCAGGTGGGTCGGGGGTTCGGAGGGTGGATTGGGCGAAGGGTCGGGGGCAAGGGTGGACATGGGCCAGCCACCTCATCGGCCGTGTTGGGTGGAACTCTAGTACGGCGCCCCCAACCACTGGTTCAGGAGGCCCAGGTCGTGGATCAATCGTCCGAAACGCTCTACGGGAAAGCCCATGACCGTGGCGAAGCTGCCCTTGATGCGCTCGATGAAGAGGGCGGCAATGCCTTGGGCGGCGTAGCCCCCGGCCTTGTCCATGGGCTCTTCCGTCCCGGCGTACCACCAGGCCAGTTCCTCGGAGACCGGGCGCAGAAAGACTTGGGCCGTGTCCACCAGGGTGTGCACCTCCTGGTTGCGCATGAGGCAGAGTCCCGTGTGGACCTGGTGGCAGCGGCCCTGGATGAGCCGAAGCATGCGCACCGCATCCACTTCGCTCGTGGGTTTGCCCAGGATGTGCTGATCCACGGCCACGGTGGTGTCCGCCGCGATGACCCAGCGGTCGGGGTTCACCACCGCCACGATCTCGGCCTTCATGCGGGCCAGGCGCAGCACCATGTCTTCGGGTTTCTCGTCGTCCAGGGGCGTCTCGTCCACCTCGGGCTTCCAGACCTCGTAGGGGATATGGAGCGCATCCATCCACTGCCGACGGCGGGGCGAGGCCGAGGCCAGGATGGGCGGGGCCATGCTGAGGGTGCGTTCATCGAGGCGGCTCATGGTATCCCGGGTCTCTTCCGCGGAAAACCAGGGCCCGCGATGGATTCCATGCTACCAGGAGGGCCCCCAGGCCGAGGAGGGCCACCAGGCATCCGCGGTAGGTTAAGGATCGATATGGCGTCTGGACCACCTGCCAGGCCAGTTCCCGGGTCCAGCTTCCTTCGGACAGGGCCTCGCCCCAGAGCTCCCAGGACCCATCCGCGTGGAAACAACCGCTCTTGCCGCTGAGGGTGGCGCGCAGCAGTGGCAGGCCCGTTTCGCAGGCCCGGAGGCGGATCTGGGCGGCGTGGTGGTCGGTGGCCAAGGTCGGGCCGAACCAGGCGTCATTGGTGTGGTTCGTCAGAAGGTCGCCGCCCGCCAGGGCCAGGCCGTCCAGGACCCGGTGTCCCATGAGGGCCTCGCTGCAGATGATGGGATGGATGCGCAGGCTGCCCTGGGGGGAGGGCACCTGGAAGCTGCTCTCCGGGCCGAGGATCCCGGGTTCCTGACTGATGATGCCCAGCTTGGCGTCGAGCCATTGCCGCAGCCAGGGGGGGCCGGGCATACGCTCGCCAAAGGGCATGGGTTCCAGTTTGCCCTGCACGAAGGGGGGGCGGCCGTCCACCTCCCCCCGCACCAGGTTCAGGTGGCCACCTTCCGTGCCAAAGAGCCAGGCCACGTTGCGGCTCCGGGCCTCCTGCGCCAAGCGTG
>CAZPUI010000025.1:0-17488 GCA_964589695.1 uncultured Solibacteraceae bacterium
CACCAGCACGTCCTATGTGGTGGACCTGAAGGACGGCTACGCCCTGAACAGCACCCAGAAGTGTGGCGTGGCCACCAGCTTCGCCGAACTGCCGCTGCTCCAGAAGGGCAACGTCCAGCCCGGACTGGTGGGAGGTCTGGGATACCAGCTGTACCGCCTGGCCAAGGGCCAGAGCTACACGCTCCAGCTGGACACGCTGAGCGGCGGGGCCATGGAAGTCCTGGCCACCCTCGATGCCCCCCTCAAGGGGAATGGTGGCCGCTACACCTTTGCCAGCACGCCCACCGTCCTGCGGTCCGATAGCACCGGCAAGCTGGTGGTGGATGCCACCGGGGCCTCCACCGGCGCCTTCGTCATGGTCCAGCACACCTCCAGCCAGAACAAGGATGGGCTCACCAACCAGGTCTCCTTCTACAGGCTGACCGTGGACTCGCCCACCAACCTCCTGACCGTGTCCGTAGCTCCGAACCCTGCGGAGGTCGTGGAAGGAAGTCCCCTGAGTCTCAGTGCCAGTGCCTCCGGCGGCACGCCTTCCTATGCCTTCCAGTGGCTGAAGGCCGGGAATGCCATCAGTGGCGCCACCTCCGCCACCTACAGCTTCACCCCCGCCTCGGCGGACAATGGCGTCACTTTTGGCGTGCGGGCCACGGATCAGAGCAACCCCGTGCAGACTGCCACCGCCGAGACCAAGCTCACGGTGGTGCCCCGCCTGGCCATCGCCTCCCAACCCCAGGCCCAGACCGTGGAGGACGGCGCCAACGCCACCTTCTCCGTGACCGCCTCGGGGGGCAAGGCCGCCCTCAGCTACCAGTGGCTGAAAGAGGGGGCCGTCATCCCCGGTGCCACCGCCGCCACCTACACGTTCAAGGCGTCCTATGCCAATGACAACGGGAAGTCTTACAGCTGCCAGGTGAAGGACGCCATGGCCTCGCCCCAGTCCGTCACCAGCGCGGCGGCCAAGCTGACCGTGACCCCTGTGTCCGCCATCAGCGTGACCCTGAGTCCCGCCTCGGCCCCCGAGCTGGTGGAAGGGGCCAGCCAGACCTTCTCCGCCAACGCCAGTGGCGGCAAGACCGGCAGCTACACCTACCAGTGGTCCAAGGACGGCCAGGTCCTCAGTGGGGCCACCGGCGCTTCCTACACGTACGTGGCCGCCGCCGCGGATCACGGCAAGGTTCTGCGCTGCACCGCCACGGACAGCGGCGTGAGCGGCAGTGGCTCCGTCACTTTGGCGGCCTATGCCAAGCTGGCGGTCACCACTCCCGCCAACCCCTCCGTGCCCGCAGGGGGCACCGCCACCTTCTCCGTGGTGGCCAGCGGCGGAAAGACCCCGTACGCCTACCAGTGGAAGCGGGGAGGAACGGCCATCTCGGGTGCCACCTCCGCCTCCTACAGCTTCACGGCCCAGCAGACGGATAACGGCGCCAGCTTCACCTGCGAGGTGATCGATGCCATGGGCACGCCCCAGCGGGTCGTCTCCGGCGCTGCCACCTTGACGGTGGTCCCCCAGAGCGCCCTCACCATCACCCGGCAGCCCGTGGCCCCCACGGTGAAGACGGGCCAGGTGGCCACCTTCAGCATCGGGGTGGCGGGTGGCTCCACCCCGTACGCCTACCAGTGGTACCGCAACGGCAGCCCCATCGCCGGAGCCACCGCCGCCACCTACAGCTTCACCACGGATTGGTTCAAGGACAGCGGCGCCAAGTTCAAGTGCGTCGTGAAGGACGCCAGCGCCCCCCAACAGACCGTCACAAGCACCACCGTCACCCTTTTCGTGAGCATGTTCTAGGTCTTATCAGTGCGGGCCACGGAGCCACCGTGGCCCGCCTGCTTTGATGCGTCCGGCGGGGTGGCGCGGCGGGTGGGAGCCATGCGCCGCACACCCGGTTTGGATCCCGCGGCTGGCCTCCAGCCACGGACCAAGGTTTTTTTGCGTTGCGCCCACGACCCGCCGGTGGCTGAGATCGCGCCCACGCCGAGGTTCAAGCCCACGTCCCGGGAGCGGTTGGCCGCTGCCAGGGCCAGGGGCTGGCCTGGCCCCGTCCACCGGCCTTCCCCCGCGAGGTTCCCATGCACCGACCCTTCACCCTCCTTGCAGCCCTCCTGGTGGCTGGCAGTGCCACAGCCCAGGAAGTCTCCCGTGCCCTGGACGCCGAGACCGAGGGGCGATTCCGGGTCGCCCAGGCCCGGTTACTGGCCCAGCGCTCCGACTTAGGGCTGGACCACTGGCACGGCTTCAGGCCCCTGCGCATCCATGGCGATGCCCTGGGACAGCAGCATTTCCGCTTCCGCCAGACCTACGGTGGGGTGCCCATCTTCGGCGGCGAGGCCATCGTCCATGCCGACGGGTCGGGGAACGCCCTGGGGGAACCCACCCGGGTCCTCTTCCGGGGTCTCCGGATGAGCACCGACCCCGTGGTCTCCCAGGGGGAGGCCCTGGCCCTCGTGAACCAGGACATGGCCCACTCCGGGGTCTACCGCACCGAACCCACCGCCGAATTGGTCATCGTCCCCAGCACCCGCCAGGTGCTTATGCCCGGCCGGAGCGGAGACAACGCGCTGGACTGGACCACGAAGGTGGAGGGCTACCGCCTGGCCTGGCACTGCCGGGCCGCCCTGGAGGGAGGGCCGGAGGGGCCGCAGGAACGGGACTTCCTCATCGCCGCGGATGCATCGGAGCCCCAGGTGCTCAGCACCTGGTCGTCCCTCATGGACGAGGCCGCCAAGGGCACCGGGAAGACCCGCTACAGTGGCGAGGTTACCTTGGACACCACCCGCACGGCCACGGGCTTTGAGTTGCGGGACCCCTTCCGGGGAACCTACGTGACGAACATGAACAACGGCACCAGCGGGGGGACGCTCTACACCGACAGCGACAATGTCTGGGGGGACGGGATCAACTACAGCGGGGGCAGCACCACGGCGGCCAATGGCCAGACCACCGCTGCGGATGCTGCCTATGGGCTCCAACTGGTGTGGGATGTGCTGACCAAGGTGCTGGGGCGCCAGGGGGTGGATGGCCAGGGCAGCGCCTTCTCCGCCCGGGTCCACTACGACAAGAACTACAACAACGCCTTCTACAGCACGGGGACCCGGTACATCAACCTGGGGGATGGCGGGGATCGGGGGAACACCCCCACGAGCACCGGTGGGGGCATGTCCCGGACCCCGCCGGACACCATTGGCCATGAGACCAACCACGCCGTGCAGTACTTCGCCGTGGCCCTCACCTACAGTGGCGAAAGCGGCGGTTTGAACGAGGGGGGCGGGGACATCCTGGGGGCGGCCTGCGAGGCCTATCGGAGTCAGGGGGGCACCGGGGAGGTGCTGCCCGACTCCATCGCCAACACCAGCCCGGTGTGGACCCATGGGGAACAGCCCCGGGTGAAGCCCCTGCGCTACCTCTACAAGCCCAGCCTGGACGGGAAGTGCCTGGATGTCTGGACCAGCAATACCAAGAGCCTGGACCCCCACTACAGCTGCGCGCCCACCATCCGCTTCTTCTTCTTCCTCTCCCAGGGGGCCAGCGCCTCCAGTTCGAGTTCCTACCACAGCACCAAGGTGCCCGGCGGATTCCCGGGCATCGGGATGACCAAGGCACTGCGCATCTGGTACCGGGCCCTCACCACCTACTTCACCTCGGGCACCACCTTCGCCCAGGCCCGGACCCACTGCCTGACGGCGACCAAGGATCTCTTCGGGGCCACGGGTCCCGAATATGCGGCCGTCCAGAACGCCTGGGCCGCGGTGGCCGTGGGCTCACCCGCCCCCGTGGCCTCGGAACTGGCCATCGCCAAGGCTCCCGCGGCCACCACGGTGGTGGAAGGCAAGACGGCCACCTTCACGGTGGAAGCCTCCGGCGGAACGCCCCCCTACGCATACCAGTGGCTGCGGAACGGTTCGGACGTGGGTGCGGCCACCGAGGCTTCGTACACCTTCACCGCCGCCCTGGCGGACGATGGCAGCACCTTCGCCTGCCGCGTCTCCGATAGCGCGGGGGCCACGCTCACCAGCTCCGGCGCGCGCCTCACGGTCACCCCGGTGGCCACGTCGACCTTCACCATCCTCAGCCAGCCCAAGTCCCTGACCGTTACCTCCGGCAAGGTGGCCACCTTCAGCGTCGGCGTGGGCGGGGCCGCGGCGCCCACCTTCCAGTGGTACCGCAACGGCACGGCCATCGCCGGGGCGACCGCTTCCACCTACAGCTTCACCACCAGCTGGATGAAGGACAATGGCGCCCGGTTCAAGGTCGTGGTCAAGGATGGGGCCGCCAGCCTCACCAGCAGCGAGGCCAAGCTGACGGTGAGTTTGTTCTAGGCCGTTGCGTGGGGCCGCAGAAGTACAACCTGGAAGCACAACTTGTGCTTGTGCGGCTCCTAGTACCCCAGCTCCTCCAGCCGGTCCTCGTCCAGGCCGAAGTGGTGGGCGATCTCGTGGAGCACGGTGATTGCCACCTCCCGGCGCAGGTCCTCGGGGTCCGGGAAGTCCTCCTCCAGGGCGCAGCGGTAGAGGACGATGCGGTCCGGCAGGTCCTGATGGTTGAAGGCCCGCTCCGTCAGGGGGGTGCCCAGGTAGACGCCGTAGAGATCCTCGTCCTCCGGGACCTCCAATTCGTCCAGCAGGTCCTCGGGCGCCCAGTCCTCCACCACCACCTCCACGTTCGCCAGGTAGGGCCGGAATTCGTCGGGAATGAGGGCCAGTCCCTCCTGGACCAGGCGGCGGAAGGCGGCGTCGGCGCGGGGCATGGCTCAGTGTACCTTCACTGGTTCTCAGGCCCCGGGAACCTGCGACCGATGAAGCGCTTGGAGTTGTGCGCATGGTCCGAATCCTGGCGATCCTGGCCGGGGTCCTTGTGGGACCCTGGGCGATGTGGGCCCAGGGGTCGGGCACCCTCCCCCTCCGGAGCTTCGACACGGCCCAGGGCATGGGGGCCCTTCTGGCCCACACCCTGGCCCAGGACAGCCAGGGCTTCATGTACGCCGCCGGGGGGGAGGGCCTGTTCCGGGGCGATGGTCGGGAGTTCCACGCCATCCCCCTGCCGGGCAAACAGGTCGTCCATGGGTGTCTGGTGGCGGACGCCGAAGGGCCCCTCTGGGCCGCCACCTCCGAAGGGGTTTTTACCTGGAGGCCGGGCGAGACGCGACCCGAGAGGGTGACCCGGGGACTGCCTCCCCTGGACTCGGCCCCCATCCACGCCCTGGGACGGGATGCCCACGGGCGGCACTGGATCCTGGCGGGGGGAAGGCCCTACATGGAAATCGGTGAGCGCACCTTCGCCCCCGCCCCGGGCTGGCGGGAACAGGATCGGGCCACGGGCCTGGCGCTCCAGCCTGGATCCCGCCGCATCCTGGCGCTCCTGCCCCGGAAGCTCGTGGAGTTTGTGGCGGCCCAGGACGCCTGGGTGGAGCTTTCCACCCCGAGCCTGACGGCCAAGGATGCCTTCACGCGGAGCCTGGTGGATGGACGGGGCCAGCTTTGGCTCGCCAGCCGTCTGGGGCTCTGGCGCCAACCCGTCGGCGAAGGGGGCTGGATCGATCTGGCCTTCCAGACCGGGGGACGGTCGGCCACGGACCTGGTGTCTGACCAGAAGGACGGAGTCTGGATCACGGGGCGCTTCGGGGTGGCCCACGCCCGGGGGGCCGAATGGGAGGCCCTGACCCTTTCCGAGCGCCTGCCCAGTGGCCAGGCCCGCACGGCCCTGGTGGACTGGGATGGCAACCTCTGGGTGACCGCAGGGGGACTGCACCTGGTCCTGGGCAAGGGACGCTGCCATATCTATACGCCGGTCCACGGACTGCCTGCCCTGGATGTCTGGCCCCTGCTTCGGGACCGCACGGGGCGGATCTGGGCGGGGACGGGCGATGGACTTGCGGTCCAGAAGGCTGGCGGCTGGCAGACCGTGGTGAAGGGGGAGGCCATCATGAGTCTGGCGGAGGCTCCCGATGGGCGCATCTGGGCCGCCGGCCACGACAACGGCACCATCCTGCGCATCGAGCCCAGCAGCTTTCGCAAAGAGCGCCTCACGGTCTTGAAGGGGGCGGAAGGACGCTTCGCCCGAGGCTTTGCCTTCGTGGGGGACGAGGTCTGGGTGGCCTCCCTGGCCCACGGAACCTACGTGGGGCGGCGCCAAGGGGTTGGCTGGGCATGGAAGAGGCTTGAGGTCCCGGGCAAAGAAGGCTTGGTGCTGCGCCACCTGAACCAGGACCGGGAGGGGCGCTGCTACCTGGCCGCGAAGGACACCCTCCATATCTACGAGTCCCAGAAGGCCCGTTGGATTCACCTTCCCAATCCCATCCGAGGGCCGGTGTACGTGTCCCACTTGGACCAGCGGGGGGATTTGTGGCTGGGCAGCTACGATTCCACCACCCTGGAACGCTACCGTTGGACGGCGGAGGGGCCTGTACAAGCCCAGACCCTGACCCTGCCGGAGGTGCAGCAGGGCATGCATGTCTACTCCGTGGCCATGGACACCGCGGGGATGCTCTGGGTGGGTACCTCCCAGGGCCTGATCCGGGTGAATCCCGCGGCACCCGCGGAGCTCCTGCGCTTGACCACCACGGAAGGCATGCCCTCGGACGATAGCAATCGGCCCGGGATCCTGGCCACCCCTGAGGGGGATGTGTGGATTCCCACCTCCTTTGGCCTTGGCCGTTTCGTGGGTAACACCCGTGTGACCCTGCCCCAGTTGCGCACCCCCGTACTCTCCAGCCTCCAGTTCCCGGATCGAACCCTCTTGTTGCCCCCGTCCCCTTTGCGCTTCAGCGCCGGGGAACGGTCCATGGTGTGGCGGTTCTCTGCGCCTTCCTACGAACACCAGGGACGGCTGCGCTACGAACTGCAGATGGATGCCGGTCAGGTCTGGCTTCCCCTGAAGGACGGAGCCATGGGTTTCCAGCGCCTGGCCGCCGGGGACCATGTGATCCGGGTCCGGGCACGCCTGCCGGAGGGACCCACGAGCCCTACGGCCACCTTCGGATTTACCGTCCTGCCCCGGTGGTGGGAGCGGCGCTGGGTCCAGGTCCTCGGCGCACTGGCGGCCGCCGGTCTTCTGGCCCTGGGGGTGGCCTGGTATGTGCGCAGGGTGCGGCGTCGCAATGAACTTCTGGAGCGCCTGGTCCAGTCCCGCACGGCGGAAATCCGGGCCGCCAACGAGGACCTCAGGTTGGCCGGTGACCTGCTGGAGCGGGCGGCCAAGGGGCGGGCGGCCTACATGGCCAGCATGAACCACGAACTCCGCAATCCCTTGAGCAACATCATGCTCTACGCCGAGATGATGCTGGACGGGCAGGTGGAGGTGGATCCAGGGGCCGCCCGGGATGCCTTCGAAAAGATCCACACCGAAGGTCTCCGGGTCCAAGCTCTCATCCACAGCATCCTGGATTTGGCAAAGCTGGAGGCGGGCGTCCTGAGCCTTCGCCTCCACCCCGTCCACCCTGTGGTGCTCTTCAGTGAGCTGGACCAGCTCGTGCGGCCCGAGTTGCGTCGGCACCGAAAATTCCTGGAGATTCAGACGAATCCCGGACAGGGCCAGGTGCTGGCGGATTCGGAATTGCTGAACAAGACCCTTTGCGTGGTCCTGAGCTTCATGATCGGCCACACCTCCAACCGCACCGTGGAATTGGAACTCCAGCAGGCGCATGGGCGGGCCACCTTCCGGGTGCAGGCGGCGGGTCAGGGCCTTTCGGAGGAACAACTGGCCCTCCTCTTCCTGGACTTCACCCAGGATTGGAACCAGCGGACCATTCCCTGGCACCCCCTGGCCCTCGACCTCACCATCGTGCGCCGGTACGCTGAGCTCATGGGAGGGAGCCTGAAGGCCTTCAATCTGGACGAGGGTGGGTTGGTCTTCGAACTCGTCCTGCCCCTGGTGGCCTCTGGTCCCGACCCCGAACATGCCTAGGGCTGGGCGGTTGGCCCACCTGGACATCCTCCGGGGGGCGGCCCTGCTGGGGGTGCTCCTGGTGAACCTCCACGCCTTCTCGGGGGCTTCGTACCTGGAGGGGGCTGAGCTGAAACCCACCGCTGGAGCCTGGGGGGGAGTTGCCCTCCTGGTGCGCGACGCCCTCTTCAAGGGCAAGGCCATCGGTCTGCTGAGCGTGCTTTTCGGGGTGGGATTGGCCATTCAGCAGGCGCGCCATCAGGGGCAGGCCCTCGGCAACGCCCTGCGGCGTCTGGGCAGCTTGGCCCTCCTGGGACTGGCCCATTCGGTCCTGCTCTGGAACGGCGATGTGCTCCTGGACTACGCCCTGGTGGGACTCCTGGTGTTGCCCTTCCAGGGCCGCAGGGCATATTTCTGCCTGGCCGCCATCCCCGTGGTGATGGTCCTGGCCGTTCCCTTCCAGGGACTCCTGCTGCCCCACCTGCGGCCCAACTGGGACCTGGGACCCTGGCTGCTGGACCAGGCCACCCAGGCCTATGGTTCAGGAACCTGGAGAGAGGCCCTGGGGTTCCGCCTCTTCGAGCTGCACCAGGGGATTGCCTCCCGTCTGTCCGGGTGCCTCGCCTTCTGCACCACCCTCTTCCTGCTGGGCATGGCCCTCTGGAAGGCGGGCTGGCTCGCCGATCCCCTCGCCCATCGCCGGGGGTGGCTGTGGACCTTCCATCTCTGCTTCTGGCCGGGGTTGGCCCTCCATGCCGTGCCCGGCTGGCTGGCCCAGCGCACCAGCGGACTGCCCTACGGGTGGTGGGTGGGGCTCCTGGATCTGGCGACCCAGGTGATGGTGCTGGGGATCCTGGCGGGGGGCGTACTCCTCCTTTCGGCCCCCGCCTGGGCGGGCCGCCTGGCCTTCCTGGCACCCCTGGGACGCATGAGTCTCAGCGCCTACCTGAGCCAGTCCCTGGTGTGCACCTGGGTCTTCCATGGCCATGGCCTGGGAGCCTGGAACCGGGTCCCCGTGGAAGTCGGGCTGCTTGGTGGTCTGGGGCTCTTCGCACTCCAGGCCTGGGCCTGTGGCTGGTGGCTGCGTCGATTTCGCCTTGGCCCCGCCGAGTGGCTTTGGCGCAGCCTGGCCCAGGGTGCCCTGTTGCCGATGAACGCGGGAGCAGGCTAGGGATGCTAAGCACAGGTATGGCGACGTTTGGGATAAGTATTGAGCCGGGCAAAGGGCACGACCGCTATGGGAATATCGGATGCTGGAGGAAGGGTGAAAGGGCGCGGCGCGCCCCATTAATGAATTAAATTTTGAAACTGGGGGTGCCCAGCCCCAGTTCATCTTGATTGGTACCGACGTTAAAAATTAATTATAATTGCGATCGGATTACACGGTCGAATCCAGGAAAATTTCGGGGGCAGGCCTCCATTGATGTTTTGATCCTGATGCGCCAGGGTAGCTATATTTGTTGGGAAAAAGACGGGCAACTAAACACCATGGATTTCTGTAAATCTTCACCTGACTTCGCTGATATGGTCGGTTGCCATTATCCACATGATTTAATTTTTTGGGTAAAGAATTCTTGAAAAACGGTAAAAAGTTATCACTCAATCGAGAAGCATTGAAAACTCTTGATGGGCGAGAAGTCAATGTGGTGGAGGGTGGAAAATGGTGGGACGATGTCATTAAGTACATATCGGACCAAGGTTTTTGCTCCTGGGGCCCAACCTGCTAAGAGCCAACCTAGCTCAAGCCAGGATTGATAGGTTAGATCAAGCCCTGTGGTCACTCCTTTCTGGGATTCCTTTTGTAATCGAACCGCTTCCAGTGCGGACTTCCGTGCTAAGGATAGGGACTTCTGGATTCATCATGCCTTTCCTGAGGCTGCCAGGGGCCAAATGGAACGGCCCTTTAGATTCTTCTTTTAATGCCTTTCCTTCTTGACGGCGACAAGACTCGATCTCTAAAGATTCAATAAAAATTTAAATCATTCAGCATTCGATCCACAACTTTGCGGTTGCTCGGATTGGAGATGGGCTTTCCCTCGGGTGTGAATAGGAAATTAAGTTCGTCCCGATAGCGATTGGCTATGCGGTCACGGACCATTTTGAGTGTGCTGTTGATAAGGCCGTTCTGTTCAGTGAAACCTTCACCGAGGATTGCGATGGCGGCGGGTACCCATCGGTCTGGGAATTCGCCGCCCAAGCGGCCGCCGGATCGATGGGCAGCGACCTCCTCCGCAAGGAGGCGTAGTATCGCGGACTGGCCTTCATCACTGGCCATCACAAGGTGTTGGTTCTGCAAGAATCTGCGAATCGCCTCGCCATTGGGAACCACAAGCGCCACGGTATAGGGGGACTGGTTGTTATGGAGCATGATTTGGTCGATGTACGGTGAATTGGCAAGGATTGCCTCTTCAATTCCCTCTGGGCTGTATTTCTCTCCATCGTGTCCGATCAAGAGGCTTTTGACTCGGCCTCGAACATGTAGAAATCCGTCCGCATCCATGAATCCCAGGTCACCGGTGAACAACCAGCCATCCCTCAGCGCATCAGAGGTCGCCTTCTCGTTTTGCCAGTAGCCCGACATGACATTTTCTCCGCGGACCACAATTTCACCCTGAGTGCCAATCGGGAGGCTCGTGCCCACTTCATCGCAGATCCTGACCTCGAGCCCTGGCACGATCGACCCGGAGGAGCCCAGTTTGTGGCGTGCAGGGACATTGGCCGAGATGATTGGAGCGGCTTCCGTGAGGCCATAGCCCTGGAACATCGGGATACCGATGGCGTAGAAAAACCGCTGCAACTCGAGGTCGAGCAGAGCACCCCCGCCAATGAAGAACTGCAAGCGACCACCGAACCCCTGTCGGATCTTCCGGAGCAATACTGCGTTCAACAGTCGGTACTCCCACTTCTCCAGGAAGGAACCGTGTTGACCGCGATCCAGGCCATTTCCATTGATCGCGTAACCTAGGATCAACGCTCGCCTGAAGAGGCTTTGAACGAACGGGCCTCCATCGCGCATACCCTTCTCGATGTTTTTGCGGAAGTTCTGTGCGAGGGCCGGCACGCTCAGGAGAAAGGTCGGTTTCGTCTCGCGGATGTTCAAGGAAACATTTCGCAGGGTGTCCATAGGTGACTTCCCAACCTGCACACTCGCCATGCTCGCACCATTGCGCATCAGATTGTAAATGCCAGCAGTGTGAGCGAAGGCATGGTCCCATGGCAGTATTAAGAGGGATACGTCAGATTCTGTAATGGGTAATAATGCAGAAGCTTGTTCCACGTTTGCAGTGTAATTCCGATGGGTAAGCACAATCCCCTTCGGGTCGGCGGTCGTCCCAGAGGTGTAGCAGATGTTGGCGGGATCCCCTTCTTGGATGGTCGTCCATCGTTCCTCGAATGCCGGCTGGTTCAACTCTAGAAAGGTGCGTCCAGCAGAACAGAGGGCGGTAAGTGTGATTTCGCCTTCCTGCTGGGGTTCTCCGTCCAGCAACACGAGCAAGATCATTTCGGATAGTTGCTGTCGTATTTCTCGAACCTTGTTTGCGTGGGCACCGGATACAAAGACCATCCGGCATCCACTGTGCGCCAACCTGAACCTTAGATCTGAGCGTTCGTCCAGTTTTACTGAAATCGGCACATTGATCGCACCCGTAAACAGCACCCCAAGCTCCGATACAACCCAATCGTTTCGTCCTTCAGCGATGAGGGCCACGCGCTCACCTTTCTTGAGACCAGAGGCCATTAATCCGGCCGCGCATTCGTAGACACGGTCGGCCACCGCACGGTACGTCGTGCCTTCAAAGGTTTGGCCTCGTTTCTCCCAGAGCAGGATGTTGGCCCCAAAACGAGCCACGCTGTCCTGGAAGAGTCGCGGAAGGGTGCGGGGAGCTTCGAGTGTCATGCCGATTGCCTTCATGGGTGGCAACCAATGCAGGCTTTGCCTGAGTTGATTGCGGGGATTTGTGGGATGGCGCACAGGCGTGCCATAAATTACTTCGCATTGGATCTGGAGGGGCGATCCATACCGTTTGACAAGGTCGGGCGAGATGCCCTGAGCAGGCTCTTCCGGACCCTCGCCTTCTTACCTTGGAATCAGCATGAGTCGGTGGCTTGTGGATGCATCCACGCGCGCGCGGTTCCATGGCATGGGCCGGTAGTGGACCTGGGCCCAAGGCAGGACTTGGTCGCCATAGTCCTGGCTTCCGGGGTGGCCGCTGTTGCCCGTGGAATTGATGGCCACGCTTCTTTCAAAATCTCCAAGATCAATGATCATTCTCATTGATGGAATAAGTTGAACATTGAAATTGTCCTTGCTGGCGAACCACACATTGTTGTTGACGCACTCGGTGCTGCCGCCCGTGGGTATGGGTCCACGATTGACCAGCAATTCAATGGGTCGGATACCACTGGCGCCCAGAGGATTACTAATGAAAGTCGCTTGATGCAGCGTTCCCCACTTCCATTGACTGCGATCCTTGCCCAGTGCGGCCACGGTTGCAGCGTAGCCCTCCTGGAAGGCACGGATCAGCATATCGTCCCGCGTTTCTCTCGTGTCCTTTGTCGCCGGATCATCCCACCAGGGATCATCTGGTTTCTGGATTAGAAGCGTGATGGCCCACAGTTCCTTGTCTGAACCTTCTGATTTGGCGATGCCCTCCAGCCTGGACTGGAAAGTGTTCTTCATTAAGCGCAGGATGAAACCGTTAAATAGTGCGGCCTGGGGGCTATCCTCCCCACAAAATCGATCCCACTGGAGCAGCCAATCGCGCGCCTTAACCAGGTTGGGGTCTGTAAATGGGAGATGTGCAAGAGCAGGCAGGATTTCATCAGCGGGGATACTCTTGGTGTCGCCCTGTATGGCCTGATAGGAGGCCACCCTATGGGGTGCGAACTGCTTCACCAGGGTGTCGATCCTCTGGCTACGATATCCATAGCTCCATTTGTTATATTTGCTGCCAAAATGGGCATTGATTCCCGATCCCAGCTTCTGTTCCAGCATGGTGAAGTAGTTGGATGGGGCGACCTCTTGGTTGGCTGCCACGATGTAATTGCGCGAAGGGTTGTACAGGCGCGGCATCAGTTCATAAGGTACGTAGCCTTTCCACTCAAAGGCGTCGGTCAAGCCCAATACGGGTACTTGACCGTAGTGGTTTTTTGCGCGAATGGGTACCCTGCCTGGCATTTGGTAGCCAATGTTGCCCTTCCGGTCAGCATAGACGATGCTCTGCGCGGGGGTGTCCCAGTGCTTGAGCGCAGCTCGGAATTCTTCCCAATTCGTTGCCTTGTCCAGCCCGATGATGGCCTCGAAGATGCTTCCTGGTTCGAGTGCTGTCCACCGCAGGGCAAGTGGGTCGATGTTATTGAATCCCGATAACGTTCCATTTTTTTGATCGTAGATATGGTCGTTAATGATAGGACCTAGGTGTGTTTGCCGGACCTTGATGACCAGGGGTGGCTTGCCATCGCCGAAGGAGATGGTCTCGTCGCGAATGGTCATATCGCGCCACGCGCCGTTCCAAGCATATTGGAGTGGGTTGGCTGGGTTGATCTTGATCCGATACTGGTCGTTCACATCGGGATAGACATTGGTGGTTCCCCAGGCAATGTCATTGTTATGTCCTACCACCACCCCCGGGCTAGAGGCGAATGAAAAGCCAGTGACATCGAAGGGCTGGCCCGATCCGTCGTCGGGACAGTGCAAAGCGATCTGATACCAGGGGGAGGGTTGCTGGATTCCCAAATGGGGGTCATTGGCTAGCAGGGGTTTTCCACCCTCTGTCAGACTGCTGGTGGCCACCCAACTGTTGCTGCCGGTTCCTTCCGTCTGCCCCCGGACCAGCGATAGATCGGCTTCCTGGTCATTCTGTTGGGATCGTGCCGTGGTGCTTTGGAGGGGCAGGTTCCGAGGATCCTTTGGAACCGTGTGATCGACGAAATATTGGGCCTGACCAGGAACGCTTGCGCCATGTCTGGTTGGAGCAAAAAGGGAATTGAATGTGGCCCTGATCTCTTCTTCCGACAGGATGGTGTCCTTTTGGCCCAGGGGCCAACTCGGCACTAACCACTGTTCAGCCATTTCTGCACCCAACTGGTCATAGAGCTTGCTGCGCAGGGTTTCCGTATCCCGGGAGAGGCCAAGATCCCAAGCCATGAGCTTGTAAAAGGCCAGCGAATCTAGTGGCGTCCAGGGTTCCACCTTGAAGGAGACACCAGTCAGGCCAAGGATTGTGTAATTCACGGAGAGCTGTCGGGGGGAACGACTGGAAATGTAAGCGTTGACCCCACTGGCGAAGGCATCCAAGGCGGCACGTTGGTTGGGGGTGTAACTGTGATATTCCTGTTCGGCCACCCTGTAGAGTCCGAGGGAGCGCAAGTAGATATCGGTTTTGACCAGTCCGGCCTTCTTCCCCGTCAATTCTTCGATCCGTCCGCCAGATGTCTTGCGGAGGAACTCCATTTGCCACCAGCGGTCCTGAGCCTGCACAAAACCCTGTGCAAAGAACAGGTCGGCCAGATTCTTTGCGTAAATGTGGGGTGTGCCGTAGATATCGCGGATCACTTCCACGCCTTCCTTAAGGCCCGGCACCCTGAGTTCGCCATTAACCTGTGGCAGGGGGCTTCGGATGCTGGAGGCATAGAAGGAATATCCTCCCGCGCATACAAGGATGACCATCGCCAATAGGGTCAATAGCGAGATTTTAAGTGCCTTGCGGATTTTTTGCGGTGCCATGGTTAACCCTCGACATGGGCAATAAAATAAAATAATAATTTGACTTGAAGACTTGCGGAGATGCTATGATTTGATTATTGAGGGTGGTGTGGGATGGGGTCTGAATCCTATGTTGAATGAAATAGGTATATGAACTAGCATCCCAGGGATCTTGAATGAGTCAAGCAAACATACGTTTCTTTGGCGAAGCGTTTGAAGACGATGGGGAGTCCTTTAGTCATGGTCGTGTTATGGAATCTTGCCCCTGTTTTTATGCACCGGGTCCTTGAGGCATAAGCAGAATCAAAACCGACCCGAGTGCCTTTATCATGCGTGTAGGACTGTGGTCAGCAACCAGGCGTGAGGCTCAGAATCCCCTTCCGGGCAGCTCCCGGCGCGGTGACCATGATCCTGGGGAGGCACCCATGGCACGCACCCACAGCAGGACCCGCTGCATCGGGATTCTCACGTCCGGGGGGGATGCCCCGGGGCTGAACGCGGCCATCCGGGCCATCACCAAGGTGGCCATCAACGAGTACGGCATGCGGGTGGTGGGCATCCAGGACGGGTTCCGGGGCCTGGTGGAGAACCGCACCCTGGAATTGAACGAGGCTGCGGTCTCCAATGTGCTGACCCGGGGGGGCACCCTGCTGGGCACCAGCCGGGACAAGCCCCACGCCATGCCCATGGGGGGCAGGCTACTGGACATGACCGGGGCTGCGGTGGAGAACGCCCGGCGCCACCAGATCGACTGTCTGGTGTGCCTCGGGGGGGGCGGCACCGCCAAGAACGCCTTTCGACTCAGCCAGAAGGGGGGCCTGGAGGTCATTACCCTGCCCAAGACCATCGACAACGATGTGTTCGGCACGGATGTTTCCTTCGGCTTCGACACCGCCGCAGGCGTGGCCACGGAGGCCATCGACCGACTCCACACCACCGCCACCAGCCACCACCGGCTGATTGTGGTGGAGGTCATGGGACATCGGGCGGGTTGGTTGGCCCTCCAGTCGGGCATCGCAGGGGGGGCCGATGTCATCCTTCTGCCGGAGCTTCCCTACGACCTGGACAAGGTGGCGGAGTATCTTCTGGAGCGGCGTCGTCATGGAAAACGCTTCTCCATCCTGGCCCTGGCAGAGGGCGCCCTGAGTCGCACCGAGGCCCTGGAGGCCGAGGCGAAGAAGGCCCGGGAAAAGGCGACCAAGAAGGGGAAGGGCGAGAAGGAGAATGGTTCGCCCGCGGAGGCCGAAGCGGTGGATGCCATCCGGGCGGACCTCCCCCTGAAGGTGCGCCAGGTGGAAAACGAGGTCCTGGCCTACCACGTGGTCCAGGAGCCCAACGCCTCCCGGGTGGCGCGGCAGCTCCAGGAGCTCACGGGGGTGGAAGCCAGGGTGACCTCCCTGGGCCATGTGCAGCGGGGGGGCTCCCCCAGCGCCTTCGACCGCACCCTCTGCACCCTTCTGGGCGCCAAGGCCGTGGACCTCCTGGCCCAGGGCCAGACCAATGTGATGGTGGCCTACCGCCATGGCATTTGCGTTCCCGTGCCCCTCGGGGAGGTCGTGGGGCAGCGCAAGCTCGTGCCCCCGGACCATCCCATGCTGGAAGCGGCCCGGAAGGTGGGGACCTGCTTCGGGGATTGAATTACCGCCGCCCCATGGCGCGCCCCTGCTTGCGAAGGTCCTTGAGCAATTCTCGCAGCAGCCCTTCCAGGGATTCCCTGCGTTTCTGTTGCTGCTGAACGGGATCCTTGGGGTCCAGGGGGCCCTTCACTGGGTAGTGTTCCGCATCGAAGCAATAGCTCTGAGTGGCAGGTTTGCCTGGGACCTCGATCCGCATGGTGGCGATGAAATTGAAGTCCTGGGCCCGCCGAGCTTCCTCGACGGCCTCTTGGTGCTGCATGGGTCCAAAGAGGACGCCCCCAATCCCTCCCACCAGGAAGCCGGTGGCCCCCACAAGGGCCGTGAAGCAGGGGGCACGCAGGAGGATGAGGTCCACCACCCCTCCGGCGGTGGATCCGACGTTCCATCCCCCCTCGGTGCCGACTTCGATGGCGTGGGACCACGTATCCTTGAGGCTCAGCCGAGGATCCACCGCCATGGGTTGGATATGGATGGAGATGCGTGTGCCCTGGGGCCAGGCCTCCAGGGCCGGAAGAAGTTGGGCTTCGGCGGCCTCCCGTTCGGGTTTACTGAACCCCTCCGGCAGGGTGACGGCCAGGGGCTGAAGGGCCTGGGCGGGATACTGCAGCTTGGGGGCGGCGCAGCCCACCATCAGGAGGAGGGCGGCGAAGAGCACGAAGGGGCCCATGCGCGGGCGTTGGCGCTCGGGATGAGGACTGGGCATAGGCACCTCTGGGACGACGCCAGGGTAGCCATCGCCTCCTTAGGAGGTTCTTAAACCCCTGAACGACTGCAAATTCCTTGGGGGCGGCCGAAAGCCGCGCTGGGCCCCCTTCAACGTGCCTTGATCTGGAGGGTGAAGGTCTCGGGGGCCAGCTGGCGCCCGGTCTTGGGGTGGCGCAGGACCCGCTTGAGCACCATGTCGAAGAGCAGGGGGTTGGCGCGGTGGAGCTCATTGAGGGCCTTCCGTTCCTCCCGGGTGATGAGGCCCTTGCGGGCCAACTGGGAGGTCCAAACCACGAAGTTCATGCCCGGCAGGGGGTGATCACTGCCATTCACCAGGCGGCCCTGGAGCTCAGGGCGCTCCAGGAGACCCAGCATGGGACCCACCCCCCGGTTCACCTGGGTGATGGCGGAGAGATCCCCGTAGAGTCGGCCCCGGTAGCGTTCCTCCCCCATGAGGCGCAGGAAGAGCTCGAAGTTGGGAACCTTCTGTCCCGGGTGGTCCCGGTCCGTGCCCTTGCCCCGGCGCGCGCAGTGGGCCAGCACCACGCTCACTCCCGCCTC
>CAZPUI010000026.1:0-7486 GCA_964589695.1 uncultured Solibacteraceae bacterium
ATCACGGAACCGGACTCGCCGAGTTCCTGGACGATGGACACCTTGTCGGCCGGCATCAGCTCGGCGCGCTGCTCCATCCCCAGCGAGCCCGCGATCGCTGTAGCCGTACGGGCGTTGTCGCCGGTCAGCATGATCGACCGGATGCCGAGGGCGGTCAGTTCCTCGAGCGCCGCCTTCGCGTCGTCGCGAGGCTCGTCGCGAAGCGCTATGAGCCCGACCAGCCGTCCGCCGGCGACGAGGCCCGTGACCGTCTTGCCGGCGCTCTCGAGGCGAGCGATGTCGGCGGCCGCCGTCGGCGGCATGGGTGCCCGTTCGACGAGAAACCGTGGCGTCCCGAGGAAGATCTCGCGTCCATCGAGACTGCCCGTCATGCCTTTGCCGGGCAGCGCCGTGACGCTCGCCGCCGGCCGCACCGCGACGCCGTCGGCGGTCGCCCTGTCGATGATGGCGATCGCCAGCGGATGGCTGGAGCCGGTCTCGACGGCGTGTCTGGGGTGTGTGGTCGCCATGGACCCCTCCAACCTGGCGGCCATGAACAAGCGCTCCAACCTGGCCTTCGGCAGCTACGATGCGGTGGTGGAGCGGATCCAGGCCGCCGGTCTCATGATCTGGGCCGCCTTCCTGCTGGGCTACGACCACGAGACGGAATCCAGCATTCGGGAAACCCTGGCCTGGGCCCTGTCCAAGAAGTTCGCCTTCTCGGCCTTCAATGTGCTCATGCCCTACCCCGGCACAGCCTTCTACCGCCGCATGGCCGAGGAGGGCCGCCTGCTCTACGACGGCCAGTGGTGGCTGCACGAGGACTACCGCTTCGGCCAGGTGGGTTTCCGCCCCAAGCAGCTGAGCCCCGAGCGCCTGGCGGAACTGGGCCTGGAGGCCCGGCTCAAGCACAACACCGTCTACCAGATCTTCCGCAGGGCCACGGAGCGGCGCACCAACGCCCGCTCCCTGTGGAACCTGCTCACCTACTTCGCCTACAACCCCCTCTTCCGGGACGAAATGCTCAAGAAGCACGGCATGGTCCTGGGCTACCAGGGCTTCGAACTGCCCCGGGACCCCAGGCTGGACCGCCCCAGCAGCCGAATGCTTGCGCCCCTGCGGAAGGCGCTCCTGGACTGGACGAAGGGACCGGGGTAGGGGTGGGCCCGCAAGGCCTTCACCCCACCTTGAGGGAGCCTGCCAGGGCGGCCATGGCCTGGACAAAGTCCATGTGGGTCACCTCCACCACCCCCAGGTGGTCCTCCGCGAAAAGAGGCCCAAGGGTCCCCTTGGCCTGGACCCCGGAGATCCCCGGCAGCAGGTAGACGAAAAGGTGCTGACCCAAGCGGCAGAGGGTCTGTCCCTCCTGAAGGGGGGCCTTCAGACGCGTGAGGTCCTGGAGGGTGCGCTGGCCTTCCTGTCCCCAGCGCGCCTCCCGGGGATACCGCACCCATGCCAGGCTCAGGGGGAGGCCCTGGGAGACGCATAGCCCGCAAAGGACCCGGAGGTGCGCTTCGAAAAAGGGTCGGCCCGGAAGACCTGTGCGGGGATCCAGCAGCACCGTGTAGCCCGCTTCGCTGCCGTTGGCGGACTGTTCCCTTGCCAGTCGGCCCTGGCGCAGCAGGCTTTGCACCCGAGCGCTGAGTTCCTGGGGATCGAAGGGTTTGACCAGGAGGTCGCACTTCCCTGCATCGAACCACCGGATGGGACTCTCCAAGGAGGCTTCGGTGACCACCAGGATGACGGGGATATCGCGGGTGATGTCGAAATTGCGCAGCTTCGCGCAGAAAGCCTGACTGTCACCATCCGGCAGTTCATCGCTCAGGATCAGGAGGTCAGGGCTCTCATGGGCCAGGAACTCCGGCACACCTTTCAGGTGCCCCAAGGTTCGCACCTCCATGCCCTGCCCTTGAAGGATGCGGGAGGTATCCTGCCGCGCTTCGCGATCCTCCATCACCAGAAGCACCCGGGGGCGCTCGGGAACCTCCAGGGGGAGGCAGGAGTCCCCCGCAACCCGACGTCGCTTGAGGGCCGTGAGGCGGAGGTGGCTCATGATTCGACCTCGAAGTTCCTCGGCGTGGGGCGGCTTGTTGAGGAAGTCGTCGGCTCCGCATTCATAGGCCCGATCCTTGGCAGGACCCTTGAGGGCAGTGAGCATGATCACGGGAAGGTGCTGGCGTAGCGGATCCCCCTTGATTCGGAGGCAGGTTTCGAAGCCATCCATGATGGGCATCACCCCATCCAGGAGCACAAGATCGGGGTTTTCCGTATCGATCACATGGAGCCCCATGGCCCCATTGTCCGCGTGCAGGATCCGAAGACCCAAACCACGTATCTGAGCCTCGATCCACCGCCGGATGATGGGTTCGTCGTCCACCAGGAGCACGGTCATGTCCTGCAACTGCTCTTGGATCCGGGGCATGGGTGACCTCCAGGGCGAAGAGGAGGGACGCCAAGCGGCCTCCACGTAATCAGTAAATGTACTTTCTTCAATTACTTGGAATGTTAGTCAGGCAATGGCGTTTCTGGGTCTACGATCACACGATTCCGTCCTGCGTGCTTGGCAAGGTAGAGGGCCTTGTCGGCCGCTTGGATCAAAATGTCCATGTCCCGATGGGGCGGTGAGACGGCGATACCGGCGCTGAAACTGGCGTGGAAGGTGCCCGAGGGGTGAAGGTGCTTGAGGGCCAGGAACCTCAGACGGAGGTCTTCCATCACCTCGAAGGCCCCCTGGGCGCCGGTGTCCGAGAGCACCACCGCGAATTCTTCCCCACCGTAGCGCGCAGCATAGTCCCCCTTTCGGAGCCGCTCAGAGAGAAGGCGTGCCAGGCTTTTGATCACCCTGTCCCCCGCAGGATGCCCATAGGCATCATTCACTTGCTTGAAGTGGTCGATGTCCACCATGACGAAACTCAGGGTGCCATGACGACGCTGCACCTGCGCCAATTCCCGGGCCAGGGCCAACTTCAGGTTGATATGGTTCAGGAGCCCCGTCAGGCCATCCCGGTTCATCAGGGACCCCAGGGCCCGGAATCGCCGGGCTCGGGCGGTGATGGCCCCCACCAATTGGGCGTCAGGGATGGGTTTCTGCAGAAAGTCATCCGCACCAAAGGCCAGGGCCGCCAGCTGCTCTTCCCGAGATTGCAGGGAGGACAAGAACACGATAGGCACGTGGGCGTTGCGTGGATCCTGCCGCACCACCTGGGTCACCTCGATGCCCGTGCACCCCGTGAGGAACACATCCATGAGGACCACGTCCGGCGAAAAGGTATCGAGGCGGGCCATCAGTCCAGAAGGCTCCAAGAGGGCCTCCACCTCCATGCCGGCCCCCTGCAGCACGGAAGGGAAATGGGCTGCCTGAAGCGGATCATCCTCCACCACAAGCACACGGTAGGGTTTCTCCTGGATGCGTCCCGCCAAGCGGTCCAGCTGGGCGACCAGGGCGGTGAAATCCAGTGGTTTGGGCAAATAGGCCTTGCCTCCGGCCCTGATGGCCGAGAGGTGAGCGTCCCACCGATTGTGCTGGGAAACAAAAATGACAGGGATGGGTCGAGGGGATAGGTTTTGGAGTTCCAGGGCCATCCGTGGCCCTTCGAGACTCCCCTCGGCAAGACTGATGTCCGCCACCAGGACTGCGGGCAACTGTTCCTCGCAGGCCTGACGCAGCTGGGCCGTGGTGGTGTAGTCCCGGGCTTGGTAGCCAAAATGTCGGAGCTGACCGGCGATTTCCTGGGCCAGAAGTGCGTCATCTTCCAGCACATAGACCAGATCGACCACAGGGGGCGCCATGGCAGGTGGAGGGGACAGTGCTTCCTCCGTCGCCCCCCCTTCGATACCCAGGGTGGCCAATTCGCTCAACTCGGCCAGAAGACCCTCGCCGACCTCAAGCGCCTCCGGAGCCACGGCCTGGGACGCCCCCAAGGCCAGAATGTTTTCCTCCAACGCGCGTGCCTTGAGGCCCAAATGTTTGAAGCCAAAGGTGCCCGCCGACCCCGCCAAGCTGTGGGCACGCCGACGGAGGGTACCCTCCGGAGAGAATCCCTCGAAATCACCGGCCTTGGCTGCTTCCCAGGCCTGGTGGAGCTCATCGAGGCGCTGGGGTAGTTCGGCCTGGAATTCTTCCATAATGGCGCGCAACCGCTGGAGCTTGAGTGATCGTTCCGCCGCCATCGTCAACCCCGTCCGAGGATGGCTCTGATTTCATCCGCCAGCCCCATGGCATTGAAGGGCTTGGCAATGACACCCTTGGCGCCCCATTCCAAGTATTGAGCCACCTCGGAGGGTTGAACCTTGGCGGTCATGAAGATGGCGGGCGTTTCCGCCAGATGGGACAGTCCCCTGAGGTGCTGGAGGGTGGTGGGACCATCCATGGTCGGCATCATCACATCAATGAGAATGAGGTCGAAGGCCCCCTTGGCCCCCCGCTCCAGGGCCTCGGCCCCGGAGGCACAGGCGGTCAAGACAAACCCTTCGTCCTCCAGGGCGAACTCGGCGACGGCCCGGATGTCAGGCTCGTCCTCGACATAGAGCACCCTCACGAACTCGCTCATACATGCTCCCGGGGCTGGGCCAGCACCTTCTGGACGGCGCCCAGCAATTGGTCGTTGGTCGTCATGGACTTGGTCAGGGCCACCTCCACCTGGTCCTGGATCTCCCGGCCGGGAACCTGGGCCGAGAAGATCACCACGGGACAGCGTCCCTTGAGGGGTCCCAGCAGATCCACACCGGAACCGTCCGCCAATCCCAGGTCCAGGATGACCAGATCGAATTCCTCGGTGGTGATGCGCTCAAAGGCTTCCCGCTTGGTGGCCACGTGGTGGACTTCCGCGAGCCCCTCGAGCAAGGCGAGTACGATCTGCACGATGTCAGGATCATCCTCGACGTGCAGAATCCTGTGGTGGCGCCCGAGGTGAATGGCCCTTTGGAGCGACCGGGAGAGGCGATTCCGGTCCACGGGTTTCTGGAGCCAATCCAAGACCATCAGCCCCTGCCCGGCCAAGCTCTGCCCTTCCTGGGCGCGCCCCGACACCACAATGACCGGCAGTTTGTCCGTGGCGGGATCCTGGCGGAGCTCCTGGAGAAACTGGAGACCATCGATGTCTGGAAGGGAGAGGTCCAGCAGCATCAGGCGGTACGTGTGCCGGGCCAGCAGTTCCCGGGCCCCCCCGGCGGATGTGGAGATATCGCAGACCATCTGTTCGGAGACCAGCATGGCTTCCAGGACCTTGGCCACATCCAGGTTGTCCTCGCAAATGAGGGCTCGAAGGGTGGCATGGCCACTGGCTTCCTGAATGGCCACCGAGGCCGGCAGTTCCACGCTGAAGCAGGTACCCACTCCCAACTCTGACGCGTAGCTGATGCGCCCTTCGTGTCGCTCCACAATGGCCTTGGTGATGCTCAGCCCCAGGCCTGTCCCGCCTTTTTCCCGGGCATCGGATCCATCGGCCTGGGCAAAGCGCTGGAAGATGCGATCCCGGAAATGGAGGGGGATCCCCGGCCCATGATCCCGAACCTCCAAGGTGAAACCCGTCTGCCCCTGGTGAATGCTCAGTTCGACTTGACCCTCTGGCGGTGAGTATTTAATGGCGTTGGACACCAAATTGGCCAGGACCTGCAGCAGGCGATGCTCATCGCCCCATACCAAGGCCCGGTCAGGATGGTCCACCATGCACAAGCTGACCTTGTGTTTCCGGGCGTAGCCTTCGTTTTCCTCCAGCCCTCGGCGCACCACGGCCACCAGGTCCAAGGACTGAAAATGGAACTCCAGGCGCCCCCCTTCGATCTTTTCCAGGTCTAGGATGTCGTTGATGAGAAGGGTCAGCCGTTCGCTGTTGCGCTCCGCCATCTCCAGCATGGTCCGGACCTTCTCCGGCAGGCTGGCCCCGACCTTGCCCATCACCAGGTTCAGGGCCCCCCGGATGGAGGTCAGGGGTGTGCGCAATTCGTGGCTGACGGTGGAAATGAACTCGTTCTTGAGGGTCTCCGCCCTTTTGCGCTCCGTGAGATCCAGGGCGATCCCCAGGAAACCCGTCACTTCCTCCCCAACCCCCCGGAGGGCCGTCACGGACAGCAGCACCGGGAGCCTGGACCCATCCTTGCGGAGGTAAGTCCACTCCCGCTCCTCGGGTTCACCGAGTCGAGCCCTGGCAATGAAAACCTCGAATCCGGGTTCGAGGGTCTGCCCCAGTTCCAGGGACAGTTCCTTGGCACGCCGCACCACCTCTTCCCCATCGTGGATGAGGGCGGGTGTTTGCACCTGGACCATTTCGGCTGCGGAATAGCCCAGCATCCGCTCCGCCGCCCGGTTCCAGGTCAGAATGAGGCCCTGGGAATCCGTGGAGATGATGGCCACATTGGCACTGTCGAGGATGGCCTGTCGCAGGGTGGTCAGGGCGTGAAGCCGCGCTTCCGCCTCCTTGCGCTGACTGATGTCCCGGACAATCCCCGTAAACATCCGCTCCCCTTCAACCTCCATCTCACTCACAGCCAGATCCATGGGAAAGGTGCTTCCATCCTTGCGCCTTCCAAGGACCTCCCGTCCCACCCCGATGACCTTCCGCTCCCCCGTGACGAGGTAGTGGTGAAGATACCCGTCATGGGCTTCCCGGTAGGGGGCAGGCATGAGCAGGCTGACGTTCTGCCCTCGGATTTCAAGGATGGAATATCCAAAGATGCGCTCAGCCGCTGGATTTGCCGTCTGGATCCGCCCTTGGGCATCGATGGTGATGATGCCGTCCACCACCGTATCCACGATGGCCCGAATGCGTTGCTCACCGGAACGGATCTGGGCCTCGGCTCGCGCGCGTTCCAGGAAGGCCTCCATGAGCCCGGTGCGCTCGAATTCTGCCTCCACACAATCCGCCAGATCCCTGAGCTGGGTGCATTGATCCGAGGAGAAGGCCCGCGGCTGGGTATCGATGAGACAGAGGGTGCCCACCCTAGCCCCTCCGGGGGCGTGGAGGGGCGCCCCGGCATAGAAGCGAATGGCCGGACCGCCCGTCACCAAAGGGTTGTCATGGAAGCGTGGATCCTCCAGGGCGTTGGTCACCAGGAACACGCCTTCCTGAAGGATGGCGTGACCGCAGAAAGAAATTTCCCTTGGTGTTTCTGTGGCCTCCAGTCCCTGCCTGGACTTGAACCACTGTCGTTCGCGATCCACCAGGCTCACCAGGACGATGGGCACGTGGAACATGGCCTGGGCCAACCGGGTGATGCGGTCAAACCTAGGTTCTGCGGGCGTATCCAACAGGTGCAGACCACAGAGTGCCTCATGACGAAGGCGCTCATCCAAGGGCATTTCGGGCGTGATCATGGCGGGCACCTGGCCAAAGGGAGGAGGTCCAGTCTAGGGAGTGCCCGGAAAAGGTCGATACCTCACGAGAGCATACGCATCCGGGTGAAACGGCTCTTAAGCATTCCAAGCCCCTTGATCCTTCATGGACCACCGTGGGCTTGCGTTTAACTTCGGGCTGGCCCACCTGGGAGCGCAGGACGAACCAGGTACGGG
>CAZPUI010000026.1:7496-17313 GCA_964589695.1 uncultured Solibacteraceae bacterium
ACTCACATAGTAGTTGTAGTAGTCAGGCTCTCCCGGCTTTGAAGCATTCCAAGCGCCTTGATCCTGCATGGATCTCCTAGGGTCTGCTTTTAACTTCGTGCTGGCCACGCTGGGAGCGCCGGGCGAGCCAGGTATGGAAGGCGACGCAGGTGGTAGTCCGGCTACCACCAAGGAGCCTGACACCGCGTGGCGACGCCCACCGCCCCCACCAGGGACCCATGTTCACGGCTTTGCCGCGGAAGCAGGCCACAGGCCTGGCCTGCGATACAGCCAGCGGGAATTTGAAGACAGACCCAAGGCCCCTGCACAGCCTTGTTACCCAGCTTTTACAGAGTCCCTCCCCGCCAGGCCCCATCCTGAAGCTGTTCCTTTCCTCAACCGCTTCTTTTCAGGAGGCCAGCCATGGCTTTGCTCCGTCTTCCTGCACTGCTCTGCCTCGGATCCACGGCCCTGCTGGCCCAATCGGTGGGGAGCTTGACGGGCACCGTCACAGACACCACGGGGCGCCCCCTCCACCGCGTGATGGTTCGGGCCCTGTCCCCGGCGCTCATGGGGGGCGAACGCACCACCCACACCGATCACGCAGGCAGGTACCGGTTTTTTGGGCTCCCCCCCGGCGACTACAGCGTGACCTTTCTCAAGGATGGTTTCCTGAGCCAGAAGGCCACCGGACGGCTGGCTTCGGGGCAGACCTTGTCCACGGACATCACACTGAGAGAAATCAGTGCAATGGCCGCCTGCGTGGAAGTGGTTGCTACCGGCCTGGGTGGCCAGCGGTCCTCGACCTCCCGTGCATTCAGCTCACGCGCCTCATCTTCGTATGCCCCCGCTGCCCAGACCGCGGCCACCGTGGTCGTTCAGAGCGCACCGTCCAACACCGAGCAGTACAACCGGGTGGAGGATGGCGAGTACAAGCTCGTGGCCCGGGATCCCCTCTCCACGTTCTCCATCGATGTGGACACCGCCAGCTACAGCAACCTGAGGCGGTACCTGTCCCAGGGTCAGCTTCCGCCCAAGGATGCCGTGCGCATCGAGGAGATGCTGAACTACTTCCAGTACACCTATGCCGAGCCCAGGGGCGAGCACCCCTTCTCGGTGGCCACGGAGCTGCTGGACTGCCCCTGGCAATCCCAGCACAAGCTGCTGAGGCTCGGGCTCCAGGCCAAACGCATGAAGCTGGAGGAGCTCCCACCTCGTAACCTGGTCTTCCTCATCGATGTCTCAGGCTCCATGTCCAGCGAGAACAAGCTACCCCTGGTGAAGCAGGGCCTGTCGCGCCTCTGCGAGAACCTGCGGAAAGAGGATCATGTGGCCATGGTGGTCTATGCCGGCAGCAGTGGGCTGGTGCTTCCCCCCACCTCGGGCCAGGACAAGCACCTCATCCTGGAGGCCCTTTCCAAGCTCGGGGCTGGGGGGAGCACCCACGGCGCCGCAGGCATCCAGCAGGCCTACCAGGTGGCCAGGGAGCAGTTCCAAAATGGATCCGACAACCGCGTGCTGCTGTGCACCGATGGGGATTTCAACGTTGGGGTCTCCGACCAGGGCAGCCTGGTGCGCCTGGTGGAGGAGCAGCGCAAGTCCGGGGTCTTCCTCACCTGCCTGGGCTTCGGCATGGGCAACCTGAAGGATGGCACCCTCGAACACCTGGCGGACAAGGGCAACGGGCACTATGCCTACATCGATACGCTGCCGGAAATGGAGAAGGTCTTCGGGGCGGGGGGTGCCAGCCTGGTCACCGTGGCCAAGGACGTGAAGCTGCAGTTGGAGTTCAATCCCTCCAAAGTCCAGGCCTACCGGCTGATCGGGTACGAAAATCGGGCCCTGGCGGCGGCGGACTTCAACAACGATGCCAAGGATGCCGGGGAGATGAACGCCGGCCACAGCGTGACCGCGCTCTACGAGCTGGTGCCCACGGGCGTGGCGTTCAAGCACCCCAAGGTGGACGCCTTGAAATACCAAACCACCAAGGCGGTGGTGCAGGTCTCCCCTGAGCTGGCAACGGTGAAGGTTCGCTACAAAACACCCGAGGCCACCCAGAGCCGAAGGCTGGAACTGCCGGTGGCCGACCAGACTTTGAGCCTCGCGGACTGTTCCCAGGACGCCCGGTGGGCCGCCGCGGTAGCCACCTTTGGAATGGTGTTGCGGGACTCCCCCCACAAGGGCAAGGCCACCCTGGACTTGGCGACGAATTTGGGCCGCAGCGCCCTGGGCAAGGATCCCCAAGGCCATCGCGCGGAATTCCTGAGTCTGATCGGTAAGGCCCGGACTCAGCGGGCTCAGTGAAGGGCCTGTTCTACGGAGTTCTTGTGAACCCAGGCCTTGCCCCGTAACCCTTGGGAATGCCCGGGTGCGTCAGGAATCGGTCTCGGAGCCCTCGGTTCTCCAGAGCTTCACCGCCAGGATCCGTGGACCATGCATTTCGGCGATTTCAGCCTCCACCCCGGGGGCAAGGGTCAACCTTTCCCCCGGGACGGTCACACGACCCGCCTTGCCAAGACAGAGACCTCCGAGGGTCGTCCAATGGGCCCCTTCCTGAAGGTCCAGGTCCAGGGCCCGGTTCACCTCCCGCAGGGGTGTCGCCCCAGGCACCCGTGCGCTTCCGTCCTCCAGCCACAGGAGGGTCAGGACCTTTTCCTCGCGGAACTCGCTGAAGATCTCTCCCACCAACTCTTCGAGAAGGTCCTCCGCCAAAGCCCCGGCCTTGGCCGGGGCAGGCTCGGATCGACATGGGTCGACTATTTGCAAATCTCGGTGCAATAGACGCGGCTCGTTTTGCACCTGTATGCCGTGGCCGGAATGCAGCCAGGCGTGTCCGTCTGGCAACCCTGGCCTTCCAGCGTGTAGATGCCACCTGCCACGGCGGGAAGCTCGTCATTCGTCAGGTTGACCAAGGATTCCCGGGTCAAGGAGAGTTTCTGCAGGCGCATAGGGCCTCCGAAAACATGAGTGGATGCTCATGACTTGAGTGGTGGGACCAGCCGCTGGGGCCATTCATGGGCATGTCGGCTGGGTGGGTGCGTGGACCCAGCGTAGATCACCCCGCAGCCGGAAAAGGTCAACTCGATGAAACTTGGATTCATCCACGGCGAACGGCCAGGATCCCTCGAGGAAACGGCCCGGCCCCCTCGGTTCCACCGCCCAGATCCCGCGGGTGGTTCCCCACCTTGCCCTCCGATTCACGGGTCCTGGAAAGGAAAGTGGCGCGCGTCAGGGGCCTGACTCGGGGGGATTCGTTTTCCAGAGCTTCACCACCAGGATCCTTGGACCATGCATTTCTGCGATTTCAGCCTCCACCCCGGGGGCAAGGGTCAACCTTTCCCCCGGGACGGTCACACGACCCGCCTTGCCAAGACAGAGACCTCCGAGGGTCGTCCAATGGGCCCCTTCCTGAAGGTCCAGGTCCAGGGCCCGGTTCACCTCCCGCAGGGGTGTCGCCCCGGGCACCCGTGCGCTTCCGTCCTCCAGCCACTCGAGGGTCAGGACCTTTTCCTCGCGGAACTCGCTGAAGATCTCCCCCACCAGCTCTTCGAGAAGGTCCTCCATGGTGACGAGGCCCGAGAATGAACCTTGCTCGTCCACCACAAAGGCCATCTGCTGATGATCGGCCTGGAGCCGGTGGAGCAGGTTGATGGCGGTGCTGACTTCAGGAACGCAGAGTGCCGGTCGGAGCAGGTCCACGGCCACCCTGGCCTCCTTCCCCTTGATCACGAGATCCTTGGAGGCAAGGTAACCCAGCATCTCGTCCGTCGAGCGCCCATGGACTGGGATTCGCGAATAGGGGGTTCGCTCCAGTTGTTCCACCACCGCGTCCAGGCTGGCGCTGGAGGGCAAGGACACCACCAGATGGCGAGGCACCATGACATCCACCACCCGAAGGTCCCCGAAATCGATGGCACGGCTCGCGATGCTGCTGGCCCCCGGATGGAGGCTGCCGACCTTGGCGGCATCCTCCACCAGGTGCCTGATCTCATCCGAAGACAGGCGTGCCTCGACGAAGCTGGTGTGGTCACCAAACACCTTCAAGACCAGGTTGGAGCTCGCGGCCAGCATGCGCACCGCCGGACTCGAGATCCGCGAGAGCCACAGCAGGGGCGAGGCGATGATGCGCCCGTAGAGTTCGGGGGTCCGCATGGCCAGGGACTTCGGGACCAATTCACCGATGACGATGGCAAGGTACGAGATGAAGACCACCACGAGGGCCACCGACACTTCCTCGGCGTAGGGACGCATCCAGGGAATGGCCTGGAAGAGGGGGATCAGGTGCACCCCGAGGGTGGATCCGCCAAAGGCCCCCGCGGTGGTGCCAATCACCGTGATGCCCACCTGGACCGTGGCCAGGAACCGTTCCGGGTTGTCGCGAAGGGCCTGGGCGGATCGCGCCCAACCGACCTTGCGTTCCACCAGTTCGAGGATGCGGGTGCGCCGGATCGAGACAATGGCAATCTCGGCCCCTGCGAGAACACCGTTCATCAGGATGAGGATGGCGATGATCGTGGCTTCGAGAAGAATGGGAGCCTCCGGGTGCGACCCTTGCAGAATCGCGCACGACCATGATGACCGACCCGTGGGGTGGGGTAGGTGCCGGGGTCGGGGCCTGATCGAGGGGTTTCATAGGGTATGCGTCCACCCCGCCTGCGGTGGCATTGCCTGCCAACCCCCATGAATTGCGTTTCGACCTCCTTTCCTGGAAAGCAGCCGTAAACCGGCGGGAAGAGAACTGCCAACGCAGAGATGCACAGAGAAAAGCACAGAGAAGCGCAGAGGACGCTCAGTGAAGGTGCACAGACCTCGGGTCCATGCGCGCGCTGGCAGCGCCCATGAGAAGCGCTGTAGGCGCGCGCCTGGACCGGTCGCGCCTTGGCGCGACCGCCCGCCCACGGCGGGCCGGTCTGTGCCTGGATGAACGGAGGATGCTGTTCCTCTGCGCCCTCCCTTACCTCTGCGGTCTCTGCGTTAATCAGTTCTGGCCGAACCGCACACCCATCAGATTTTCGGGGAACCCCATGTCCCATTGGACCTTCGAGTCCTTCATCCCCATTCACGGAATTTCCTGAACCCATTCCTTTCCGCCTTCAGTTGGTAGCGATCGCCCCCTCGCCATAGGGAGCTGAACGCTTAGATCAGGTTATGACCTAATCCACGTCGAATGACCTGAAAGCACCTTGTTTGTTGTTGAAACCATTTCGAGATCCAAAGGGAGTGCTTTGATGCCATGGGGTATCCCAGAGGGGGATGGCTTGCCTTGGTCATCCGCCCCAAGTTCCAGCCATCTCAAGGTGAAAACTTAAAACCGATAGCCTGTCGGTTTTCAGTACACTGTCCCTCAACACGGTGGCAGCCCTTGGCCCATACGCCCTCTCCCCTCACCCTGGGCGACCTCGAGATGGAGGTCCTGGAGCAGCTCTGGAAGCTGGGCTCCGGAGATGTCAAGGCGGTGCACGCAGCCCTCACCGGGGGACGGGAGAACCACCCGAACACGGTCCAATCGGCCCTGGAGCGACTGTTCCGCAAGGGTGTGCTGGACCGGGAGAAGCGCAGTCACGCCTTCCTCTATGTCCCACGGGTCACCCGGGAGGAGCTGGCGGCCCGCCTCATCGAAGAGACGCTCCAGCGGGTGAAGGCCTCCGAGTCCCTGCCTGCCCTGGCCGCCTTCGTGGACCTCGCCGCGGAACAGGACCCGCGGGTACTCGATGAACTCGAGCGCCTCCTGAGGGCGCACCGCGCCCGTCAACAGGAGCGCTGATGCACGCCCCCGGACTGATTCTGGCCAGCGGGCTCCTGGTGGGGGCCCTCGTGGTGGCGGGTTCCCAGCTCACGGGCCTGGGCTACCCAAGGCTGCGCCGGTGCCTGGGTCGCCTGGCTCCCGAAGACCGCACCCAGGTCCTGGGCTTCCTGGCCGTCCTTCCCTGGCTGCTCGCCTTCGGCACCCTGGTGCTGGCCTTCCTGCCCTCCTTCCTCCACATCCCCGGCTGGATCGAGGACCACTGCCTTCCCCACGACCACCACCCCCATCTCTGCCTCGTCCATGGCTTCTGGATGCCCTCATGGTCGCTTTGGGGCAGCGTGGGCGCCCTGGCTTTGGTGGGCGCAATCCTATGGGCCAGGCTGGTGCACCGGGTCCTCCAGTCCCACCGACGGGTGCATGGCTTGATGCGCCTGAGCCTGCTCCAGGGATCCCTGAGGGTGCTCCCGAGCCCCCGGGCCCTGGCCTTCACCGTGGGCCTCCTGCGCCCGCAAACGGTCATTTCCAAGGCGGTGCTGGAAGCCCTCGACGAGGATGAACTCCGGGTGGTGCTGGCCCACGAGGAAGCCCATGCGACCCGCCATGACGCCCTATGGCGGATCCTTCTGGAGGCCCTGCTCCTGGGGATGCCACCCTCACGCAGGCGCCTCCTGCTGGCGGACTTCACCCTGGCCTCCGAGGAGGTCTGCGACCGTCGCGCCCTCAGCCGCGAAACCACCCCGGAACACGTGGCAGAGGTCCTGCTGCGGATGCAGCGCCTGGGTTGCCTGCATCCAGAAGGGGTCCCCGGGGCCACGGGCTCCCACCTGGTGCACCGGGTGAAGGCCCTGCTGGACAATCCCTATCCCCCACGGCCGTTTTGGATGAAGGCCCTCTGGCTGAGCCCCCTGCTGCTGCTCCTGGCGGACCCGGTGCATCACGCCGCCGAGTCCCTGCTGAGCCTGCTCTTCTCCTGATGAGGGGGTTTACCCCCATGCGCCCTGCTGTCGAAGTGCTCCGACGAGTCCGCCCCGCCCTCGAGTCCCCCCACCCCGCCTGAACCCAACCCGCCCCTTGGAGTACGCCTGTGTTGCTTGAATCCAAAAATCCGATGGCGACTCGGTTTCTACTGCCCGCCTTGGCCCTGCTGCCCGGCCACGCCCAGGTGGGGACCTCGGTCGCGGCGCCCCTCACCGAGGCGAACGCCGTGGCCCAGGCCCTGGCCCGTCCCGAATGGCAGGCCATCACCCAGCTTCCGGCCCTTCAGTCGGAAGGCGCGGCGCGGGAGGCCCGAACCTGGCTCGCCCCCGGTCTGGAGTGGAGCCGGGAGCGGTTCACGGGGCTTCAGCCTGCCAAGCGGGAGGACACCCTGCTGCTCACCCAGAGCGTGGATGTCTCCGGGCGTTGGAGGGCCAAGCGCGAGGCAGCCCTCAAGCGCCTGGAGGCGGGGAAGGCCGAAAGCACGGTGCGGACGGCTCAGGTGGCCGCCCAGGTCCGGGAGGCCTTCTTCGAGGTCCTGGCAGCCCGGGAGCGCACCCAGCGCGTGGATCGAGCCCTGGCGCGCCTCGGCAAGGTCCAGCAGCAGGTGGAGCATCTTCACGCCGCCGGGGAAATGTCCGGCCTGGAGCGCGGGCGGGTCGGGCGCGAGGTGGAGATGCTGAAGGGGCGACAGGCCCAGGAATCCGTGGCCCTGGTGCGGGCGGAGGCCCGACTGGCCACCATGGTCGGTGCCTCACCCACGCGGCTCCAAGGCACCCTGCTGCCCCCGGTTCCCGAGCCCCTGGACCAGCTTCTTTCCCGTCAGCAGGCGGGTCCCAGCGCGGCGATGACGAGGGCCGCGGAGGAGGCTGCCCAGGCCGATGCCAGGGCCGCCCGCCGTGGGTGGCCCGACCTCCAGCTCGGGGTGGGCACGAAGCGCTGGCAGGAGAACGGGCTGGCCGGAAACGGTTCCATCCTTTCCCTGGGGGTCGCCCTTCCCATGGCGGGTCGCCTCCAAGGCAACCGGATCAAGGCGGAGGCCGAAGCCCGGGCCACCGCCGCCCAGGCCAGGCTCCAGCGGGAGCAGGAGGCGTCGGAACTGCGCAGCCTCTGGCAGGAAGTCACCCAGCTCCGTTCCTCCGCGGAACGCATGGCCCAGGCCACTCTGGATCCTGCCAAGGTCGAGGCCGCCCTCGAGGCCGCCTTCGCCGCCGGGGAGATGGACCTGCTGGCCCGTCTCGATGGGGCCCGCAGCCTGCTGGATGCGGAACTGGCCTTCCTCGAGCAGGCGCACCGCGCCCGTCTCGCCTCCATTGCCCTCGACCGTCTCACAGGAAAGGTGAATCCATGACCCGCACATCCCTCACCTGGAGCCTCGTTCTGGGAATCGCGCTGACCGGCGGCCTGGCCTGCAAGAAGAAGGGGGCTGAAGCCGCCCATGACCATGGGGCCGCGGGCCATGCCCACGAAGCCCCCGAGCGCCCCTCCTTCGCGCCGACCCTCTATGCCGAGGGCATGGAGCTCTTCGTGGAATACGCCGTGCTCGTGAAGGGCGAAGTTTCCAATTTTGGTGCCCACCTGACCCACCTGGAAGGCGCCCAGGCGGTGAAGGACGGCCAAGCCGAACTCATCCTCACGGGGGCCGGGGGCGAGCAGCGGTTCGCCACGGAGGTCAGCACGACCCCCGGCATCTTCCGCCTTGCCATCACCCCCACCGCCCCGGGGGACGTCCAGGTCAAGATCGTCTGGAAGGGGCCGAAGGGACGGGCCGGGGCCAACCTCCCTCCCCCTGGAAGCAAGGGCTCCCCCTCGGACGCCCACGAAGTCACCTTCGACCTGGGCAAGCACACCGTCTATCCCGACCTCGGGGCCGCCATGAAGGCCCAGGTCCCGGAAGTCCCGGGGGGCATCTCCTTCCTCAAGGAACAGCAGTGGAACGTGCCCTACGCCATCACCCGGGCGCAGCACCGCCCCATGGCCGAGGGTTTCGAGGCCTATGCCTCGGTGGGGGCGGTGCCCGGGGGCGAGGGCCGGGTGCTGGCGTCCGTCGCCGGACGCCTGGAGGGGAGCGGCTTCCCCAGCATCGGGCAGGTGGTGAAGCAGGGACAGCGCCTGGGCGGCCTCGTGCCCAAGGCGGGGGCCGACCTCTCCCTGGGCACCGTGCAACTGGACTTCGAGCGGGCCCAGCTGAAGCTGGCCCAGGCCAAGGCCAACCACAGCCGGTTGAAGGGCCTCCTGGAGCAGGAAGCCGTGCCCCGGCGCCGGGTGGAGGAGGCCGCCCGGGAGGAGGCCCTGGCCGAGGCGGAGTCCAGGGTGGCCCAGGCCCGCAGGGACGAGATGACCACGGGCAGGGGCGGCATGGCCCTGGCCCTTACGGCGCCGGTTTCGGGCGTGATCAGCGCCGTGAACGGCGGCCCCGGCATCCAGGTGGCGGAAGGTCAGGAGCTCTTCCATATCGTGGACACCCGCCGCCTGCGCCTGGAGGTGCAGGTGCCCGAAGCCCAGTCCGGCCGCCTGACCAGGGTGGCCAGCGTCTGGTTCCAGGCCCCCGGCCAGGCGCCTTTGGTGCTGGAATCCGGCAAGGGGGCCAGGGTGCTCGGGCAGGGCGGCGCCATTCACCCGGAACGCCGCACCGTGCCCTTCCTGATGGAATTTGGAAACCCTGGTGGCCTCAAGGTGGGTGCCTCCGGCAAGGCGTTTGTCCGCACGGGAACGGGGGCCTCGACCCTCGCCGTTCCCGCCTCGGCCCTCCAGGACGAGGATGGTCTTGCCATCGTCTACGTGCAGGCGGGGGGTGAGCGCTTCGAGCGCCGCATCGTGCGGGTCGGGGCGCGGGATGGCGACTGGGTCCAGGTACTTTCCGGCGTCCAGAAGGACGAGTGGGTGGTGACCACGGGGGCCCACCTGGTGCGCCTCGCGGCCAGCTCCGGGAAGGTCCCCGAGCACGGCCACGCCCACTGATGCCACGTCGGTGGCCCCCACGAAGGCTGCACCCCCGCGCCTCGTGCCTTCCAAGCCCGCACCCCGCGCCTCCCCACACCTACGGCCTGTCCTGAGGCTTCCATGCTCGATCGCATCATCCGAACCTCCATCCACCAGCGCTTCGTCGTCCTCCTG
>CAZPUI010000027.1:0-17047 GCA_964589695.1 uncultured Solibacteraceae bacterium
CGCGATCGCTGGTTTCATTATACAGTGCCCGCGGCTCGCCTGTGGTCTGGCCTTCCATCACCCCGACCAAACGCCGAGCGCTGTCCTGTTCCACTTTCCTGCGCTGTCCCGCGCCGTAGCCGGCCTGGCGGCGGGCCAGTTCGCGGTTGAGGATCTCCGCATCCAATGCTAACCCGGCCGGCAGGCCCTCAAGGATGGCCGTTAATCCCGGCCCGTGCGATTCCCCGGCAGTCAAAAATCGTAAACCCATGGACTTCTCCTCAATTGTTGAAATTGCAGCATGAAGATGCCGCAATTTCAATAATTTATCGCGATTTTACCCCACCCCCGGCCCCTCCCCGAAGCGGGGAGGGGAGGAATGAGATATGAGGAGATTTTCCACCCATTCGCCTCTCTAGAGGCAAATGGGTGGAAAATCTCCTCATACCTTCCTTCTCCCCCTTCCCTTGGGCAGGGGGGATGGGTGAATCATTTGTTAAAAGCCGCCCACATGGCAGCTCTGGGCACGGGCAGGCCGGTCCAGCGTTCAAGGGACAGGGCTGCCTGGCCGACGAGCATGCCGGCACCGATGCGGGCGGGCAGGCCCGCGGCCCGCCCCCAGCGCCGCAGCACTGTTCCTGCTGGAGTATAGATCAAATCATAGACGGCCGCCCCTTCCGGCCGGGGGAGTTCTTCCGGCCAGGGGCCGCCTGCCGCGGGAGACGGGCACCGGGTAGGGGCTTGGGGCCCGGGCAATCCACCGCCTCAGCGCGGATTCCGCCGAGCCCTTCGGGCCAGTCCACTGTGGTGCCATCCCCGAAAACCTCCTGGAGAGCGAGCTGTTCGGCTATACGAAGGGGGCCTTCACGGATGCCCGCAAGGACACCCTTGGAAAGTTCCGGGAGGCGCATGGTGGGACCATCTTCCTGGACGAGGTGGCCACCATGCCGCTGTCGGCCCAGGTCCGCCTCCTGCGGGTGCTCCAGGAGCGGGAGGTGCAACCCTTGGGCGGGGGCACGCCCATCAAGGTGGATGTGCGGGTGATCGCCGCCACCAATGTCGACCTTTGGAAGCGGGTTCAGGAGGGGGCCTTCCGGGAGGACCTTTTCTATCGGCTGGAGGTGGTACCCATTGCCTTGCCACCCCTTCGGGCACGCCGGGAGGAGATCCCCTATCTGGCCCAGCACTTCCTCAATCGCAAGGCCAAGGAGCATGGGCTCTACCCCAAGGCCCTCCATCCCTCGGTGGATGCCTTCCTGATGGCCCTGCCCTGGGCGGGGAACGTGCGCCAGCTGGAAAATGCCATCGAACGTGCCATCGTCCTGTCCGCGGGCCGCAACGTCCTCATCCGGGAGGACTTCACCTTTCTTTTGGAGCGCATGCCCGAAGGGACGGTCCTGGTGGAGGCAACGCCTGCAACCCTTTCGGCCCTGCCGGAGCCGGAGGCGGACACGCGCTGGGAGGGAGGACTGGAGCTGCCCGCTGAGGGGCTGGACCTCAACCAGGTGGTCAGTGACATGGAGAAGAAGCTGATGCTCCAGTCCCTGGCCCTGACACGGGGCAACAAGAAGCGGGCCGCGGAGCTCCTGGGGCTCAAGCGCACCACCTTCTTGGAGAAAATGAAGCGCCTGGACCTTCTGGACGAAGAGACCCATCCAGGCGTGGAGGAGACATGACCCGGCGTACTGCCATGGAAGACACCCTCGCTGGGATCCTCGGATCCCAGGTGGTGGTGCTGCCCGCCCGCAGCAGCGGGAATTCCGATCCGGAGCCTCCGCCCATGGTGGTGCTGGGGCCAAGGGTGGCGCAGGCCTTCGCCTTCGCGCGCCAGGTGCATGCATCCCAGGCCCGCAAGGGCACAGCCATTCCCTACCTCACCCACCCCATGGCTGTGGCAGCCCTTGTGGGTGAGAGTGGGGGGACAGAGGACGAAGTGGTGGCGGCCCTTCTCCATGACACGGTGGAGGATGGGGGCGGAACCCCCATCCTGCAGGAGATTCGCCGCACTTTTGGTCCGGAGGTGGCCGACCTCGTGGCGGGCTGCACCGATGACGAGTCGGGGGACCTCAAAGCACCATGGCTTCAGCGGAAGCGGGACTACCTCACCCACATGGTGGGGGCCAGCCTTGGGGTTTTGCGCATCGCCTGTGCGGACAAGCTCCACAATGCCCGGTCCATCGAGCGAGACCACCGGGATGCTGGAACGGCGGTGTTCAAGCGCTTCAAGGGGGATCGGGAGGGCACCCTCTGGTACTACCGTGGACTGGCCCGCCTCTACAGCGCCCTGCTCATCGACGAGCCCTCCCTGGATTCAGGTTTCCGGGCGCTCATCCGGGATCTGAGGGAGACGGTGGCCCGATTGGAGGGCTGAGGACGATAGACTGGGCGGATGTCCGACGCACCCCATACCCGCTGGCTCCTTGATGTCTCCTTCGAACAGGAGGATGCCCTTTCGGATTGGCTCATGGAGCGGGGGGCTTCGGCCATGTACCGGGAGGCCGATCCACCCCAGACCTTCTTCGCCTACTTTCCCCAGGGCGTGACCCCCCCCGACCCCGATGGACTCCACGACTTTCCAGGGGCGCGACTCCTCCGCACGGAGACCTTTGCCGACGAGGACTGGCTGGCCAAGAGCCGGGAGGGCTTCGGTTCGCTGGAAGTGGGGCTCCGTTTCCACATCCAGCCCCTCTGGGAGCGGAGTGAACCCCCCCCAGGTCGCTGGCCCGTGGTGGTGAATCCTGGCCTCGCCTTCGGAACTGGAGGTCACGAAACCACCCGGCTGTGTCTGGGACTCCTGGAGGCACTGGCGGAACAGGACCAGCTGGTGGGCCCCATCCTGGACATCGGCGCCGGCACCGGGATTCTGGCCCTGGGTGCCTGGCTCCTGGGGGGCCGGGAGATCCAGGCCTTCGACATTGATCCCGATTGCGGCCCGGCCATGGTGGACCTCCTGGACATGAACCGGGACCTTCTGGGAGGACAGGTGCCCTTCACCCACTTCGTGGGCACCCTGGACAACCCAGAAGTTCAGGGGCCTTACAAGCTTCTGCTGGCCAATATCCTCCTGGAGACCATCCAAATGCTCCTCCCCCGCATGGCCGAACTCACCGAGCCTGGCGCGCGCCTGGTGGCCTCGGGCATCCTGGCGGAACGCCAGGACGAGGCTCTGCTGAGTCTGGAGTTGGGCGGCTTCCACCCCTTGCGGGTGGTCCAGGAGGGAGCCTGGGTGGCCATCCTTGCGCAGCGCTACGAGCGCTGAAGGGTGAAGGATGTCGGCAGGGAGAAACCTGCTTGGCATCGGCCTTGCTCCTTCGTGCCTGCGCTCCGGCAAACCCATGAAATCCACCTTTGCTGGTCGCAGATCGACACCCACCGTGCAATCTGCAACACTCCCAGCCATCCCCACTCGAACGGATTTTCGTTCTGGAGGACGTATGCCCCGCAACCCTGTTTCGTGTCTACTCAGCGTCTTGGCCCTGGGGATCGCCTCGGGTTGGGCCCAGGAGGCTCGGCCCCCCATCCCTCTTCGTCTCCAGCAGCAACTCCAGGAGCAGGCGACCCCACGACTCCAACAGGTGCGTGCCCAGCTTTTGGACCACCGGGCCAGCCTTGGCCTGGATTCGGACCATGATCTGGTGTTGGTGGCCAGTCATGTGGACACCGTGGGACAAATCCACGGTCGCTTCGACCAGACGTACAGGGGGCTGAAGGTCTGGGGAGCCTCCCTCACCGTGCACCGTGACCTGGATGGGAGTCCCTTGCCCGACACCAATCGCCTTATGGTGGGGGTCCATCTCGAGACCCAACCCACCTTGGGACGGGAGGAGGCCCTGGCGGTGGCTCAGCGCCACATGGGGGCCCGGGGTGCCTTCGAGGTGGAGCCCCGCACGGAGCTGGTGGTCCTCCCCGACACCCGGGACCACCTTCAGCGAATCTGGACGAAGGAACCCGAACTCCCCAACGCTGCCGAGGTCACCAGGGTGGTGACGGGCTACCGCCTGGCCTACAAGATCAGCCTCCGGGTGGACAACGCGGTGGATGGCCTCCGCGACCAGGAATACCTGGTGGATGCCCACAGTGGCTCGATCCTGAGGACCTGGTCGCGCTTGAAGGGGGCGGACACGCCCGTGAAGGCCACGGGAAGGTCCCAGTATTCGGGAACCGTGAACCTGGATGTGACCCAGACGGCCCCGGGCCAGTACCTGCTCAAGGATCTGACCCGGGGTGTTCTATCCAATCCCGGTACGCGGCAGGTGGGAAACATGGTGCTGGACATGGGCAAGGGGACTGAGCTCGCCGCCGCCACCAACTACACCCACACTTCAACCACCTGGGGAGATGGTCTGGCGTTCGGGGGAGGGGACACGAAATCCGCCAATGGGCAGACCGCGGCGGTGGATGCGGCCTTCGGAATGCAGTCCACCTGGGACTTCTTCAAGCGTCGATTCGGGCGGAATGGCATCGACGGCAAGGGCACTTCCTTGGCGGCCTATGTTCACCATGGGTCGAATGTGGCCAATGCCCTCTGGGACTACAACTGCTGGTGCACGTTGCTCGGCGACGGCAAGGCCGGTTCCAGCACCAGCTGGACCACCCTGGATGTGATGGGCCACGAATACTCCCATGGCATCACCGATTCCCTGGGGATCTTCGACTATTACGACGAGGCGGGTGGGCTCAACGAGGCCAACTCGGACATCCTGGGAAAAATGGTGGAGTTCTACACCCGAGGGGCGGAGGGCAAGGGGAGCGTGATCCCGGATACAGGGGCCTCCTGGACCTTCGGTTCCCAGCTTGGGACCAGTCCTGTCCGCTACTTCATTCGCCCCAGTCGGGATGGCTACAGCTTCGATTCCTGGGTGCCCGGCCTGGGTTCCTACGGGGTCTACCTCACGGCGGGCCCCATGAACCGGGCCTTCTATTTCCTCAGTGTGGGGGCCAGTTCCGATCCGGGTCACGAGGCCTACAGCCGTTTCCTGCCCCAGGGCATGACCGGGATCAAGAATGACAAGGCGGCGGGCCTGTGGTGGGATGCCCTGAACTCAGGGATGATCGCCCAGACGTCCAACTACCTGGATGTGCGTCAGGCCATGCTGGAGTCGGCCCGGAAGCTCTATGGCTTGGGTTCGGTGGAGATGAGGGCCGTGGCGGACGCCTTTGCCGCGGTGAACGTGGGTCTCGAGGCTTCCAAGATCACGGACTACACACGCCCCACCGTCACGGCCAGCGTGTCCGGGAGCACGGGGCCCATCTCCCTCATTGCCACCACACCGGATACGGATGTCCAGCGGGTGGAATTCTGGGTGGACCTGGTGCCCTATGCCATCCTGTCGTCCCCACCCTGGTCCCTGACTGTGGACTCCAGCCTCCTGAGCAACGCCACCAGTCCCGCCCACAGTCTCCATGCCCGGGCCGTGGACCGATCCGGCAACCTGGGGGTGTCCCCCATGACCCTCTTCACCGTGAACAACCCTGTGAGTGAAGGTCTTCAGAATGGCGGCTTCGAATCCGGCGCCTGGTATTGGCGCCACGACCTCGGGAACCAGGCCTCACCCGGGCAGGAGCCCTACCCCTATGTGGACCCCACGGTGGCCCATTCCGGGGAAGCCTGCTTCGTTTTTGGGAAGTTCTTCTTCCTGGATGGGAAACCCTTTGTGCAGCGGCTCTTCCAATCCATCCAGATTCCGTCCACCGCCAACGCCCTGAATCTCACCTTCTGGCTTTCCATTCAGCCCAAGAAGACCACCACCTCCCCGGTGGACACCTTGAAGGTGCAGCTCTGGGATCAAAACCAGAACCTGCTGGAGAACCTCGCCACCTTCAGCAATGTGGACAAGGGGAGTTGGACCCGTTTCGAGATTCCCCTCGAGACCACCAAATATGCGGGCAGGCGGGTCCATGTGGCCTTTGTCAATTCCCAGAGCAACGCCGAAGTGACCCACTTCTTCCTGGATGATGTGGCCCTTTCCCTGGGGGATCGCAATTATTACAAGGCGGACCCCGCCGTGGGTGATGTGCTCGACATGAGCCTGTTGGCCCGCTGGTTCGGTCGCACCCGGACCTCGCCGGACTGGAGCCAGGCACGAACCGCGGATCTCAACCGGGACGGCGTGGTGGACGACATCGATGTTCAGATTTTCCTGAGGGAGTTCTAGCCATGTTCAACCCGATGCGCACCGCCCTGACCCTGGGAACCCTGGGCCTCCTTTTAGCCTGCGGAAGCGGTGGGGGGGGCGGTAGCACCCCTTCACCCACCCCTACGGAGCTGCGATACACGGATCCCACGAACGGGACCTTCCGCTTGGTGCGGAATGGCGCCCTGAGCCGCAACAACCACCTGGTGCTGGAAGTGGTCTATGCCGGGACAACGCCCCTCAATGCCCGTGGCATCGGCTTCTACCTCAGGGCGGACACTGCGAAGGTCCAGTGGACCAAGGTGTTGCCTGCGGATCCTGAGTTGGTCCAGAAGGGCGTGGTGGATCCTGGCACCGTGCACCCCCTGTTCAAGGCCAAGGACACCGCGGGCACCCTTCAAGTGGGGATCTACCAGAAGGGAACGACCCAGGCGGCCGTGCGCTTGGACGCCAATGCCGTGCTGGCACGGGTGGCCCTGGACCCAAGTCCGGGGGCCGGAGGAGGAGCCGTGAGTCTGGCGGCCATGGCCAACCGGGCCCTGTTCCTGCCTGAATCCGGGGATCCGCAACCCATCACTGTGGAGGTGGGTTCCCTTGAGTACCGCTGAGGAGTGGGCCGCTGGAAAACAATGACCCAATTGCTTTCAACCCGCCCGCGGCATAAGGAGCTGTAACGAACCAACCTGAAAAGCGCAGGTTATTTCGTAACAGCTCCTAAGCCTGCTTCCAAGGTTTCTGCGGGAAGTCCGGGCAGGCTGAAATGGGCCGTGGTGCCCACGCCTGCCCGGCTCTCCAGACGGACTTCACCGCCGTGATGGCGGACAATTTCCCGCACGATGGGCAGGCCCAGGCCCGTGCCTTTGCCCTCGGGTTTGGTGGTGAACATGGGCTTGAAGACCCTGGGCAGGATCTCCGGGGGAATACCGCCCCCGGTATCCTCCAGTTCGAAGCGCCAACGGGGTTGGGAGGGGGGGGCCGTGAGGTCGGGTTGGACCCGCAGTTCGATGCGGCCCCCGTCGGGCATGGCATCCACGGCATTGTTGACGAGGTTGATGAAGATCTGCTCCATCTGCTTGCGATCCACGAAGAGCGTACAGGACTCAGGGGCAACCAGTTCGAAGTGGACCTGGTGGGAGGTGAGGTTCGGAATCCAAAGCTGGTGGAGGCTCTCGATGAGGGGGTGAAGGGGGGTCGGTTCCTGGTGCAGCTGGGGACGCCGGGTCATGCCCAGGAGCTTGCGCACGATATCCCCGACCCGCTGAAGCTGGGTCTGGATGAGGTCCAGGCGTTCCCGGGTCTTGGTGCTGAGGTCCCCCTGGGTGGTGAGCAGCTGGAGGTGGCTGTTAACCAGGTTGAGGGGCGTCCCCACCTCGTGGGCGAAGGCGGCCGTGAGTTGACCGGCCACGGCCAGGCGTTCCTGCTGGGCCAGTTCATCCCGGAGGAGGGCCGCGCGTTCGTTCAGCTGTTCCAGTTCCTCGTTCTTGGTGTGCAGTTCCCTGAGGGCGGCGTCCACCCGTTCCTGGAGGGTCACGTTGAAGCCGCGGATCTCCCGGATGAGGTCCTCCCGCTCCAGGGCGGCCCGATGCAACTGCTCCGCCATGAGGTTGAACTGCTCGGCGATGAGCCCCAGCTCATCCTTCCGACGAACTTCGGCACGGGCGGAGGTATCGCCCTGCTCCAGGCGCTTCATGGCCGCGGTCATGATGCGCAGGGGATCGCTGATGGCGAAGCCCAGGATCACCCAGAGGATGAGGAACTCGCCGATGATGACCGCCGGCAGGGTGGCGTAGGTCCGCTCAAGGGTCCGTTTCCAGACGGTCTCCCAGCGTTCCATGTCGCAGTACACCCGGATCAACCCAATGGGCGGCTTGCCTTTGCGGATGTTCTCGATGGCGAGGTAGACCTTCCAGCCCGTGTTGCCGGTATTCAGTTCGATGGGCTCGGCCTGGGGGGCCGTGCTCTTGAGGTAGGACGATAGTCCCGGGCCCATCTCCACCTCGGATTCATCCTGGAGCGAGGAGGCCACCAGGGCCATGCCATCGGAGCCATCCCTGCGGGGATCGAGCTTCCGAAAGACATCGATCTGGTAGATGGAACGACCTTCGCCAGCCAACTTCTCCAGCAAGGCATTGGTGTCATGGAAGTGGCGAAACTCGCCCAGGGTGTCGCCGGAGGTGTGGAGTTGCACATCGATATCGGTGGCGACGTTCCGCGCGGTGTCGATGGCCAACTGCTTGGCGTAGGATCGGGCGTCTTCCTTGCTGGAATGGGAGGTGACCAGGGCCACCACCACGGTCACGGTGGAGGTGACCAGGGCGGTGAGGAGGAACAGCTTCGCGTGGAGGCTGCGAAACCAGGCCAGGGGGGAGAAACGCATGGGCCCATCTTGGCAGAACCTGGGTCAGCCGAGCGACCACCAGAGCCAGTAGCCGAGGGGAACCAGGGCACCCAGGCCCGTGAGCCAGGCACCCCGCCCAGCGAGGCCCTGGCGGCCCCTCAGGATGAACAGGCCCGTGAGGCTCACCACGATGAGGGCCAGGGCGTAGAGATCGGCGAGGTAGGTCCAGAGTCGTTTGGGGGCATTCAGGTGGAGCCGGTTCATGGCCTCCAGGACGGGACGGGGGCGAAGGCCTTCGAAAAGCACCTTGCCCGAGGGCAGGTCCACGCTGTAGGTACCTCCCTGGACGAAGATCTGGAGCGTGTCTTCGTCGGGCTGGAAGGCAGACCGCAAAGTCTCCTTGGCCTTGAGGCGCTGCAGGGCCAGGCGGGCCAACTCGGCCTCGGGCAGGTCCCGGGGCAGGGGTTCCATGGTGTGCGTCTTGAGGACTTTGTGGTAGTTGGGGTTCCAGTCCGCCATGTGGTTCACGGCCAGGCCCGAAACGGCGTAGACCAGGGTCATGCCCACCACCAGGTACCCAAGGTCCCGGTGGATCGCGGCATTCCACCGACGCCAGGACACGGGACTACTTCCGGATCTCGGCACCCAGGCCATCGATGCGGACGATCTGCATGGGGCCCTTGATCTTCTTGGGGTCGAATTTGCGATTGAGGGCCTTGGCCTCGATGGGGCACATGTCCCGCTGTTCCTGCTCGGACAGGGTGAGGATGCTCACGATGCCTTCCGCCACGGCCTCCCGTCCAAGGCTGTCGGCGGGGAAGACGATGACCCCATCGTCCACCTTGAACATGATCTCTTGGAATTTCTTGTCGCTCTTGAGGTTGAGGTAGCAGCCCCGCTCTTCGCAGACGCCGGTGACCGTGCCCCGGACACGGACCTTCCTACCCTTGAAGCTTTCGGGGGAAGCCATGATCTCGGAGATCTTGGTCTCCTGCTTCAGGGTTAGGGGCTTGCCATAGGCCTTGGTATCTCCTGCCACCAGGGAGGTGGCCGTGAGGATGAGGGCAGGCACGAGGATGCGGAGGTTCATGGAGGCTCCTGGGTGACCCACGGTGGGTTGGGTTCTAGGGTAGTGGACCCCTTATATGAGCGCAGGGTTGAAAAACGATCACTTCAACATTTGGCCCGCGTTGAAGAGGGGAAGGTAGACCGCCAGCAGGATGCCCATGACCGTGACGCCCATGAACAGGATGAGCACGGGGCCAATGAGGCCGGTGACCGCCGTGGTGGCCTTTTCCACCTCCTGGTCGAAGAAGTCCGCCACGTGATTGAGCATCTCCGGCAGGGCGGAGCTCTGTTCCCCCACCCGGCACATCTCCACCGCCAGCGGGTCCAGGAGCTTGGATTGCTCCAGGGACAGGTGCAGGCTGGAACCCGCCCGGACCATCTCGATGACCTTGACGAGTTTGAGTTTCATGCGGTCCGAGCCTGTGGTCCGTTGGATGACCTCCAGGGCCTGGAGGGCCGGAAGACCCCCCACCAGGAGGACCCCCAGGGTCCGGGTGAACACGGAAGAGTGATACTGGCGGAAGAGGGTGCCCACCAAGGGGATGGCGAGGATGATGCGCTCCCAGATCCTTTTGCCACCCTCGGTTCCCAGGAGCCAGCGCCCCATGACCAGGAGCACGAGGAAAAGGCCGGCCTGGATGTAGATGGTGGAGCGCATGAACTGTCCGAAGCCCAGCAGGATGCTGGTGGCACGGGGCATCTCCACAGTGTTGCCCTGGTAGATTTCGGCGAACTTGGGAAGGACCACGTTGAAGATCACCCCCAGGGCGCCGATGAGCACGATGGTGAGGAAGCCCGGGTAGAAGAGGGCCTCCACGATGCGCCGACGGCTGGCCTGGGCAAATTTCTGGAAGGTGAGCCAGCGGGCGATCACCTCCGGGAGGGTGCCGCTGCGTTCACCGGCCACCACGTTGGCCCGGTAGACGGCCGGGAAGGTGCCCGCCTGGTCCAGGGCCTCGGAGAAGGCCATGCCTTCTTTCACCAGCTCCACCACCCGCTCCAGGGAGCTGCGCAGGAGGGCGTCCTTGCCATGCCCCACCAGCAGCTCCAGGCACTGGAGAAGCGGAATGCCAGCCCGAAGGAGGGCCAGCAACTCCTGGTTGAACAGGATGAGGGAGTCCGTGGAAAGCAGCTTGTGGCGCCGGAAGGCGGATTGGGCACGCTTGATCTCCAGCGGGAAGTGCCCCTCGGCGATGATCCGACCATGCACCTGCTCTGCGGTGGAACCTTCGAAATCCCGGATCTGGATCTCGCCCGTCTTGGTGGTGAATCGAACGGTGAAACGCATGGGCACCTGTCACTTTCCCTTTTGAGCATAGCGACGATCGGTCGCACAGGTATGCTGGTGGTCCTGGTGGTTTCCCCGATCCAACATCCATGGGGGCTCTTTTGATGCAAATTTCATGGCTTCTGGCTTCCGCTGTGGTTGCGAACATCGTTCAGGGCCAGGAGTCCCCGCTTCGTTCGGCGGTTCCCCTTCCCCTCACCCTGGACCTCAGGAATGCCGAGGCCAAGACCCTGGTTCCCCAGGACCTCCGGGACCCCGTGGCCGTGGAGGCGGCCCAGAGGGCCTGGCTGCCCTATGTGGCCGGGCTCCGGGGGGCTCCTCGAGTCAGGATCCAGCTTCCCCTGGGCCCGGACCGCGTTCCCCTGCTCCGGTCCGCGAGTCAGGCCCTGAAGGCCCAGAATCCGGCCTGCATGCTCTACATCGCCTTCGAACCTTCGGGGGAGTCCATCCTCGACGAGATGGTCTGGGGCACGGTGGAGGGCGGGGCGCTCCTGCCCGAGGAACTGGGGCCCAATCCCGGCAGGTGGCGGGAGATGCTCGTGCGGGCCCAGGACCAGTTTCCAGGGCGCCCCTGGACCCTCTGGGTCGCGGTGGATCCGGGACCCCACACGGGCACCTTCCTGGGGGATGGGGGGCGGCTCGTGGTACCCGAGGGCGGCCCATCCGCCCGCCTGGCGCGGCTCCTGGAACCCGCTTCCTACGAGGTGGAAGGAGGTCAGGGGGACTTGACCCTCAGGGACCGGAACTCCGGCAAGGCGCGCCGCTGGAGGTTCCTGGGGGGCGAATGGCAGCTCAGCCCCCTCCACGAAACCCGTGTGGAAGTGGCGGTGGTGGCCAAGGAGGCCTACGACGTCAGCGCGCTGCTGGCCCGGATGCGGGCCACCCACCGGAGGGACAGGGCCGCCCTCCAGACCGTTCAATCGGTGGTGGACTACGAACTGCATTTCCAGGGCGAACGGGGCAACAGCGATTTGGGATTCACCTTCCAGGCTTTCGAGAAGGCGGGGGAACCCGAAGAACTGCTTCGCAAGCAGATCCGCTTCAATGGCGTGAACGCCAAGCTTCATGGGGATCTCCAGTTGCCGGTGGTGGAAGCCCGCACCAGTGTGGCGGCTCCGGTGGCCCTGAGCCTGACGGAACGGTACCGGTACCTGGATGGGGGGCCTGGGGCTGCGGGGCAGCGGATCCTGCGTTTTGAATCCGTGGACGACGATCCCCTTCTCTACCGAGGGGAATTGGTGGTACAGGAGGCCACGGGCCGGGTCCTGGTGGAGCGCAGCCAGCGGGAGGGCCTGCCGGGCATGGTGCGAAGCGAGAGTCGAACCCTCACCTACGGCGAACCGGGGCCCGGCCTTTGGCGGATCCTGAAATCCCAGACCGCGGAGCGCTGGATGGGCACGGCGGGGGTGGGGCAGGTGCTGCGGACCATCGAGTACCGGGATCTGCGAATCAATGATCCGGGCTTTGGAGCCGCCCGGGATGCGGCCCGGGCTTCGGACGGGTCCATCCTGCGACAGACCGTGGAGGGCTACCGATATTTCGTGAAGCAGAAGGATGGCACCCGCAAGGTGGAGGATCAGATGCGCGCCCGGGGACGGGCCGTCGGTGGGGTGGTGCTCATTGATCCCAATGCCCGGTACAAGGTGCTGCCCCTGGCCGGTCTGGCCTTCTTCGACTTCAACGCCTTCAACCGGAATATCCAGTACAGCTTCCTGACGGCGGGACTCTACAACTACCTCAGCGCCTCCATCCCCCAGGTTTTCGGGGGCGTGGATATCACGGTGGAGGGCGCCCTGTCCTTTTTGGGAGGCACCGAACGCCCCGTGCGCAATGGGGGCCTGGTGGATCGGGAGGGCGTTCAGCGGCGCACCCAATGGATGGAACTTGGGGTGGCCCGGGACCTGGGTTCAGGTTTCCGGATCTCCCTTGAAGGAAGGGGGATCCACAACAGGTTCAGCGATCCCAAGGAGGATGAGTACCGAACCCCAGGCTTTTTGAATCCCCCTTCCGGTGTGACCTGGTTGGGGGCGGGAAGCCTCACGTGGCAGCACAAGGGCTTCCACCTCCGGGGCACCCACAGCCGCGGCCTAAGGCCCTGGGGCGAGTTTGGTGTGCCCGGGAAGCGAAGCACCATCGCCGAGGAGGGCCACTTCTCCCGCACCAGCGGCGCCATGACCTACGACCTGGGGCTGGGTCGGGGCATCTGGATCCACACGACCCTGGGCTACATGACCGGGGCGGGGTTCGATCGCTTCGAGTCCATCCCCTTCAACGGCATGGTTTCGGGCATCAAGCCCTATGCCCTGGCGGCGGACCGTCTGGCCTACGGGGCACTTCGGATCGCCCTGCCCACGGGCCCCAAGCTCCGGTTGAACCTGGGGCTGGACCACGGGCGGGCCCGCAGCATGGACGATGGCAGGACCTATGGGTTCTCAGGGGTGCGCCTGGCCGGGGACATCCCGGGCTTTGGCTGGTTCACCACGGTGCGGATGGATGTGGCTGCGGGCATCCAAAGCGACATCCAAGGCGTCAAGGCCGTGAGCGGCATGATCAGCCTGTTGAGGCTCTTCTAGAGGATGTAGCCCAAGGTAGGTAGGCCTTCAGAACGCGATGCCCACCCCGAAGGTCCAGAGGCGGTCGAACTCCTGGCCGCTGCCCTGGGCGTTCAGGTAGGCGCCAATGTCCTTGAGGCCATTGATTTGCACGGGGCGGTCCTTGGAGACGGGCTGCTGGTAGCTCGCACAGATGTAGGGATTGAGGAGGGGCACGGGCAGGGTGAAGCGTCCCCCCACCCGAAGCCAGGTGCGACTGAGGTTCTTGTCCGTCTTGACCCCTGCCGCCTCGAATTTGTAGTTCTGCAGCCTCTGGATCAGGCCCATCTCCCCCGTGAGGCCTGTGAAGGGAACATTGAATTGGGCGTGGAGCCCGATGCCGAACCCCATCTGGTCCAGCTTGCTCTGCCAAGTGGAGGTTCCTTGGGTGAGCTGGCCGTCGGCGTTGAATCGGGCCACTTCAAATCCCCAGTCCAGCCGGAGGATGGGGCCCACCCTCACCAGGCGATGGGTGGCGCTGAAGATGTAGCCCTTGCCGGTGTCCAGTCCCCCTTGGGTGGCCAACTGGGTGGTTCCACCCACCATGGTCATGGGAAGGTTCTGGCCCTTGGGGTAGGGCACCTCCAGCCGGAAATCGTAGGTCTGGGCCACCAAGGGCAGGGCCAGCAGGGACGTGAGGGCGCTTCGGCAAAGGGACACGGGACCTCCGGTGGATGGGGATACTCTACGCTGTACGGGAGCCCCCGGGCAGGCCAATGACATCCCCAGCAGGGATGGAGGGTTGGCCCTCAGGCCCTTTCCCCAGCATCCTGACCGCCCTGGGGTTGAGCGAGTTCATCATTGGCCTCCGTCAACGCAGTTTTGAGGAGTTCGATCTGGGTTTCGATCCAGGCCATGCCTGCGGTTTCGGCCCGATGCTCCAAGGTACCTGCCAGGTGCTGCAGCCTCAGGAGCCCAAGGCTCCCGGCATTGGCCTTCAGGTCATGGGCCTGTCGGGAGATGACGAAGGCATCCCCTGCCTCCAGGGCGGCCTCCAGCGCCCGAAGGCGTCCTTCGGCATCCTCCTGGAAGGTTTTCACGAAATCCTGCAGCCCCTCCTCGCCCCCAAGGGCCGTGCGGAGCACCTCCAGGCGGCCAGCCTGCACCAGGGGCAGGTTGGAGGAGGGCGTGGCGCCCAGGAAGCGGGAGATGACCCGGCGGAAATCCTCGGGATCCGCGGGTTTCTGGAGCACCCCGTCGAACCCTTCGGAGACCTCCGTCGCATTCAGGCTCGCGGTGAAGAGGAGCACGGGAAGGGTCGATCCCTGCGGGGTCGACCGCAGCTGGGTGAGGGTCTCGGGGCCACTCATGCCCGGCATCCTTCCGTCCAGGATGACCAGATCGTAGTGCTCGTGGGACAACTGGTGGAGGGCTGCCTCGCCGGATGCAACTTCCACATGGTCCAGGCCCAGTTGGCCCAGGAAGGCGCCCGCGAGGACACGGTTGGAGGGATTGTCGTCCGCGAGAAGCACCCGGCCCCGCAGGTCATGGTCAGGGGGTGGCAACTCACCCTGGTCCTGGGTGGCCTCCGAGGCATCCGCAGAGGTGGCCTGGAAGGAAAAGGCGAAGGTGGCGCCACCCTCCGGGGGCGTTTCCACCCAGGCGTCCCCCCCCATGAGCTGGGCGAGTTGTCGGGTGATGGCGAGTCCCAGACCCGTGCCCTGGTTCTTGGCGGCACTTTCTCCCTGCTGGTAGGGCTGGAAGAGGGTGGGAAGCAGGCTGGGTGGAACACCTGGCCCGGTGTCGGTCACGGCCACCCTGACCCGGTCCCCATCCAGTCCCATGGCCACCAGGACCCGACCCGCAGGGGTGAATTTCACGGCGTTGCTCAGGAGGTTCACCAGCATTTGGCGGATGCGGAAGCCGTCCCCCACCAGCCGAGTGGGGATGTCGGGATCGATGTCCGAGACCAGCGCGAGACCCTTTTCCTCGGCCCGCTGGGAGACCAGCATCACGGCGTCTTCCACCACCTGGCGGGGTTCGAAGGGTTGGCTGTCCACCGTCAATTGCCCGGCCTCGATCTTGGAGAGGTCCAGGAGCTCGTTCACCAGCTGGAGCATGGCGGAGGCGGCCCCATGGACATGGGAGACGAATTTGGTCCGTTCCACCTCCTCCAGCCGGGGTTGGCCCAGGAGTCTCGAGAATCCCAGGATGGCATTCAGCGGGGTCCTCAACTCATGGGTGGTGGTGGCCAGGAAGATGGACTTGAAGTTGGAAGCCCGTTCCGCCTGATCCAGGGCAACTTTGAGCTGGGCCGTGCGCTGGTCCACCAGTTCCTTGAGGTGGGCGTTGTGGCGCGTCAGCACCTTGATGCGCACCATGTAGATCACCACCAGGAGGCCCAGGACCACCAGGCCCATGAGGCTCCGGGCCCACCAGGTTTCGAACCACTGGGGAATGACGGTGACGTGGAGGTGCAGGGCGGGTCCCGGGTGCTCCGGGCCGTAGGATCCACGGAGCTCGACGGTGTGCCGTCCTGGGGTAAGGGCCCCGAAAAGGGCCTTGGGTTCCGTCAGTCTCCGCCACGTGGGATCCATGGAGGCGATTCGGGCCTCGTACTGCACGAGGCTGGGGTTGAGGTAGGTGGGCACCACGAACTGGAGCTCCAGGCCCTGGAGCCGCGATTCCAGCCGCAGGTTGCCCATGTCCAGGCCTTGTCCCGTATGGGATTCCTTGGCCGCCAGCAGGATGGGGGGGGGCACCGAGGTGGTGGGTTTCTCCAGGGCGCCGGCGAAGTGGGCCAGACCCGCCACGGTGCCCACCCATACATCCAGGTTGGGTTCCACCAGCAGGGCATGGGTCACGCAATCCGAGCTGGGGAGGCCATCCAGGGGACCGAACATGGCCAGACTCCGGTCAGAAAGGTCAAAGCGTCCCACCCCCCGGTTTGTGCCCATCCAGATGCGGCCCCGGCCATCCGCGGCGATGGCATAGATCATCATGTTCGGGCGATGCTGGAAGGGATCGATGACCTCCACGCGACGCCAGATCCCGTCGATGTTCCGATGGCGTGTGATCCGGGAGGATTTCCGGTAGGTCACCAGGAGATCGCCCGCCTGGCCGATGCCCAATTGGTTGGGCACATCCGGCAGGGTGTCGGGGAGGTCGGTCCAGCGGGACTGCTCGCAGACCGAAACCTGGTTGCCGTGGAGCACCACGAGACGGTCCGAGGGATCCTTGAAGACCCCCGTGATGATGCCCGTGGGGGCACCGGGGTCCGTCACAGCCTTCCAGGTGTAGCCCACAGCGGAGGGCGTGCCCACGGCCAGGCCACCGGCCTTGTCCCCCAGCCAAACCCGGTTGGCCCGGTCCACCACGATTCCACGGGCGTTCTGGCTGAGGGGGATGGGATCCACGCGGAAGGAACGGATGGTGAGGTGCTTGGGGTCCACGCGCACCACCATGCCCCCGGGGGCCCCCGCCGCCCAGATGGCCCCATCCGGCCCCAGGGCTAGCCATAGGGCGCGGCTGCCGGGGAGGATGTTCCTCCAGCCCGTCGGGGTGGACAGGCTAAGTCCGCCCCGGTTGCCCAGCCAAAGTCGACGCTCCTGGTCCCGCAGGGGATCGAAGGTCAGGGGCGAAGGGAGCCCTTGCCCCACCCCGAAGGACCTCCACAGGCCTTGGCCCGCGGTGCGAAACACGCCCCTGG
>CAZPUI010000028.1:0-17029 GCA_964589695.1 uncultured Solibacteraceae bacterium
CTATGTGTGCTGTTGAACGCTAACCCTGCCAACGCTCAGTGGCAATCGCTTCCTCGATTTTATCAAACGCTGGCCTTTGGCGCACTCGGCGACACAGCGTTCGCGACTGCCGTTTATGGCCAGCTCGATACGTTCAAGGTCTATCGTTCGTCGGACTATGGCGCATCCTGGCAGCGCGTTGGTCAGACCCTCCCGTCTGACGAATTCGCGTCCGTCCAGACCTTCCCCACCATCGGTCCCATGTGGTTCGGGTATTCGAGGATGCGGTGGCCTTTACGGAAGAGGTGATCCTGGAAGGAACAGGTTTGGATGTGCCCTCGGAGATTTTGGACCTTCAGGATCCCCTTGACCTTCTGGTGTGGGCCTCCCGGATGCCCAGGGACCCATTGGCCCGATGGAGCTGCGCCATCCTGCGGGTGATGCACACCCTCTTTCACGTGGACAACAACGTCTACCTGATGTTCCTTCCGGAAATTCAGCAGCAGGTCTTTGAAAGGTACGACCGGTTCCTCGTTCCCCGGGCCGATGGGACATGGCTCTTGAAGGGGCGCTATGAAGTTCCTCTCCTTGCAGTGAAGCGAAAGGAGAGTAAGGACCGTGTTTCCATGCTTTTGAAACTTCTTCACAAACCTGAGAATGTTGCCGAAACGATCTATGACCAGATCGGCATCCGTTTGGTGGCCGAAGACCTCCCCGGGGTCCTCCTGGTGATCCGCTTCCTGCTCGACCACAACATTCTCATGGCCACCCACATCAAACCCTCCCGAACCCGAAACCTCATGATCGACCTGGATGCCTTGCAATCTTGGTTGGCAGGACTGCCCGCAGGGTTCGACCTCATGTCCATGTCCCCGGAAGCGCGGGCGGCCCTTACCGAATCCCTGTCCTTCCGGGGCCGGGTCCAGGAGGGGAATCCCTTTTCCGCGAGCAGTTATTCCGCCATGCAATTCACGGCCCGAACCCTTATTCGGATGCCCAGCCCGGCGGTGCCCGCCCTCGAAATTGTCCGATCCAGGTTCAAGGCCCTCGGGCGTCCGGAGGAGGGAGACCTGTTGCACATTCCGGAGTTGATCCAGGAGCAAGAGGAGTTTACTTTCTTTTTTGCACACGAAGTCCAGATCATGGAGAAGTCAGGGTTTGAGAGCGCCGCATCAGGTCCCGCTTCCCATCAGGAATACAAATACCGCCAGCGGGATGCAGCGCGGAAACGAGTGTTACAAGGCATCGTAAACAACCAGGAGGCACCATGTTGAACATCCAGACCCGCCAGGAAGGCAGCGCCTCGGTGGTGACCATCCAAGGCAAGGTCAACTTCGAGGTCACGGCCCAGCTCCGCGATGTCATTCGCGATACCGTGACGACCCATCAGCCCAAGCTGCTGGTCATCAACCTCGAGGGCGTAAGTTTCATCGATTCCTCGGGCCTGGGCCTGCTGGTGGCCGCCCGCAACAGTGTGGACAAGAACAACGGAAAGCTGCACCTCTGCGGTCTGCCGCCCCAGGTCAAGAAGACCTTTGATCAGACCAACCTCACGAATTATTTCTCGATTTTCGCCACGGAACAGGACGCGCTTCGCGGCGCCTGATCCACCATCCCGGAGAGGGGGGAGGGGATGAGCAAGGGTGTGGTCCTGGTCGTCGATGATGAGGCGGCGATCCGGGACATCCTGAGTTTCTACCTCAAGCGTTCGGGCTTTCAGGTCATCGTCGCCGAGAATGGCCGTCGGGCCCTCGACGAAATGGCCAAGCTGCAGCCTGATCTGATCTTGTCGGACCTCCGCATGCCGGAAGTGGCAGGGGATGAACTCTGCCAACGGGTCAAGGGGAACCCCAAGACCAGAGATATTTATTTCATGCTCGTGTCCGCCATGGATGGCACGGCCTCCAAGATTGGTGGGTTGAACCTTGGGGCCGATGACATGATCGCCAAACCCTTCCACGCCCAGGAGGTCATGGCGAAGGTGGAAAGCGCCTTCCGCATCATCGCGATGCAGAAGGAGATCAAGTCCAAGAACCAGGAATTGATGCTCTTCCAGGAGCGGGTCAATGCCGAGCTGGCCCTGGCCGCCCGCCTGCAGATGGGTCTCCTGCCTGCGATTCCCGGCCGTTTAAGTGGGGTGCGATTCACCCATCAGTACCTTCCTGCGGAGGGCATCGGGGGTGATATCTATGCCATGGCCAGCCTGTCCGATGGCAGCGTGGGCATCATGATCGCGGATGTGAGCGGCCATGGCGTGACCGCCGCACTCATTTCGGCCATGGTGAAGACATATTTCGAAACCCAGATCCGGACAAGCCTGAGTCCTTTGGACTGGGCCACTGCCATGAACCGGGACCTGGCAAGGAATTCCCTGGCGGAGCAGTTCGCCACGGCCTTCCTGGCCCGCCTGGACCGTGAAACCCAGGAACTTCGGTACGTGGTGGCCGGTCACGAGGCACCCTTCCGGATCCCCCAGGGCGCTTCGGGAGGGGTGCATAAGCCTGAGGTGCTCAAGGGCAAAGGCTTCATGCTGGGCATCGATGAGGATCTCCCCTTCACGGAACACACCTGCCCCTTCCAGGTGGGAGATCGCCTCATCCTCTTCACCGATGGGGTGGTGGAGGTGGAGCGTGAGGACAAGACCTTCCTCGGTGAAGAGGGCCTCCTGCGTTTCTGCAGCGACCTGCCGGTGAGCGAAGAGACCGCAGCGGAGTACCTCGTGGCCAAGGCCCGGGCCTTCAACGCCCCCATGCCCTTCGTGGATGATGTCACGCTGGTGGTGGTGGACTGGCTCAGCTGAGCTCGGCGAGGGTCCTGGCGATTCCGTCCTCCAGGGATAGGAAGGGCGCTGTGTAGCCAGACCCTCTCAGGGTGGTGAGGTCGGCCTGGGTGAAACTCTGGTATTTGCCCACAAGGGCTTCTGGGAAGGGAATGTATTCGATTCGGCCGCGACCCAGGTGGTGGATCAAGGTCTGGGCGATGGCGTTGAAGCTGCGGGCTTCGCCGGTGCCGGCGTTGAATATGCCTTTTCGCGCTTCTCCCTGGCCGAAGTGGAGGTTGAGCGCCACCACATCCTCCACATGGACGAAGTCGCGGACCTGGCCACCTGGGCCGTACCCATCGGTGCCCTCGAAGAGGCGACAGACCCCGGACTCCTGGAGTTGACGCAGGAGCTGGTGGAGCACGGACATCATGCGTCCTTTGTGATGTTCACGGGCCCCATAGACATTGAAGTAGCGCAGGCCCACCACCGTGCCTTCGAGGTGGGGCATGAGGTGGCGGATGTACTGGTCGAAGGCCAACTTGCTGTAGCCGTATACATTAAGTGGCCGCTCGTGAAGGGGGTCTACGGCGAAGGTACGGCTGGCGCCGTAGGTGGCGGCGCTGCTGGCATAGACCAAGGGGCAGCGCTTGAGCTGGGCGAACGCGAGGACCTCCTTGGAGAAGGTGAAATTGTTGTCCATGACATAGCGTCCGTCCGTGGCCATGGTGTCGGAGCATGCACCTTGGTGGTAAATCGCACGGGGGTTTAGGCCGAGCCGACCCTCCGCCAAGCGCTGCCGGAATTCGACCTTGTCCATGTAGTCCGCGATCACCAGGTCCGCAAGATTCCGGAATTTTTCCGCCCGCTGGAGGTTGTCCACCACCAAGACGTCCGTATGACCAGACCGATTCAAGGCGCGCACCAAATGGCTGCCAATGAACCCAGCTCCCCCCGTGACGATGATCATGCTGCCTCCATTAGGGGCCGTTACGAAACAACCTGCGACCCTTGGGTTGGTGAGTTACGGCCCCTTATGCCGCGAGCGGGAACCAGACCGACCTATCTATGATCTACGGCGTAGGGGCCGTTACGAAACAACCTGCGACCTTCGGGTTCAGCCGACTTCATCCACTTTCTCCCGAGGACCACGAAAGAAGCGTGGTCCCAGTTCCGCCAGCAGCATGGCGCCGATGATGATGCCACCCCCCAGCAACTGGGTGGGAAGGAGGTGCTCCTTCACCCCAGGTACCCATCCGCTCATGGCAAGGAGTGAGGTCAGCACGGGCTCCCCGGTGTAGACAATGGCGGCCTCTGTGGCTCCCACATACTTCTGGCAGGCCGTCATGAGGAGGAAGCAGAGGGCGGTGGCCATGAGCCCCAGGTAGAGCACGGTGACCCAGACCTGCGGATCCCGCAACAAGGGGCCCAGTCCAGCGAAGCCACCCAGGAGCTTGCCATCCGCGAGGGGGGCTGGGGGCAGGAGCAGGCTGAGCAGGAAGGAGGCGACCGCCACCACGGCCACCTGAAGGAAGGCCAGCACCAGGACATCCGAGCGTCGGCTGAACAGGGTGGTCATGAAGATATGGAAGCCACAGCCCAGGGCACAGAGTAGGGTCTCGGTATCTCCGAAGTTCCAACCGCCCATGCCCTGGATGGGATCGCGCACCAGCAGGAAGAGGCCCAGGGCCGCGAAGGCAGCGCCCAGGGCGTGGCTGATCCGAGGGCGATGGCCCCATCCAAGGCTCACCAGGGGTGTGAAGACCACATAGAGACCCGTGATGAAGCCGCTCTTGCTGGTGGTGGTGTAGCGCAGACCATCGGCCTGCAGCCAGAAGACACAGGTCAGGACCAATCCCAGCACCACCCCGTCCCGGAGGGCCTGGCGCCGGATGGGCACCCTGCGCGCCAGGAGGAACAGTCCCAGGCAGGCCGCCCCCAGGGCAAAGCGCAGGGTGAGCATGGCGCCGACGCCCACCTGGGCATTGATGAGGACCTTCATGGCCGCGAAGCTGCCGCCCCACAGGACGGTGATGAAGAGCATGCCGACGATGGCCAAGGCATGCTTGGACTGGGTCAGGGATTGCACAGGTGCTTACCGGAGTACGGCGCTGACGCGAATCTTCAATTCCGGTTGGTCGGGATCGTCCAGCTGAAGCACGATGGATTCGTTGAAAGTCCCTTCCTTGGAGGCCTTGAGCTGGACTTGAAGGATGTGGGTGGAGGCGGGGGCCTTGCCGATACCTTGGACCGTGATGTCATCCCGGGTGGGTTTGGCGGCGAGCACCCTGAAGGGCTTGCCGGACATCTGGGTGAGGGTGACGGTCTTCTTGAGAACCGTACCGGCCGATTCGATCCAGGTGACCCGTTCTGGACTGGCGGTGACGGAGGGCTTGAACTCCCACTGGACACTGAGGGGAATGAGTCCGAAGGTCTGGCTCGTGGTGCGCACCGAGAGGGTGTCGATGCCACTCATGGAGCCCACGGGGACCTTGCGGCAGTCGAGGTCGACTTCCAACACCGCATCGTTGCCTTCGTTCTTCCAGGTGGCGGAAAGGTAGGGGGCCCCGGGGGCCTTGGCCTCGGTGACCGTCACGGGCTGCCCGTTGCCCGAGCTGAGCCGCACGGTGCCCTTCTTGTTCCCGGAGCGTGTAAGGTCCAGGAAGAAGAGGTTCTGGGTGGAGGGCATGATGTCCTGGACCACCTCGGCCTCGAAGGTCAGGGTGACGGCAGGGTTGACCGGATCATCGGAAATGACCTGCAGAGACTTACGGACGAGGCCCCGGAAACCCTTGGGGTCGAAGCCGATCTCGATTTCCGTGGATTCTCCAGGGGCCAGGGACCATTTGCCCGTGACGGTGGAGGTGCAGCCGCAGGATGGGCTGACCTGGGTGATGTTCAGGTACGCCTTGCCGCTGTTGGTGACCTTGAACCGATAGTTCACCTTCTTGTCGCCGCTGATGCGCCCGAAGTCGTGGTGGTTCTTGGCGAAGGTGATGACGGGCTTGAGCGCGGCATCCTGGGCAAGGCAAACCATGGGGATGACCAACAGTGCCGTGCGGGTGAACATGTCATGACCTCCTTGTGCGGTTTCAAGTATAGCCTTTCACTCCCTTGGGCGCCGTCCTTGCAGCGCGCCCGCGCCCTTTGGGATAGTGGAGGGCGGGCCGGGTCCCGCGGGGAGATGAGACCAATGTCCGTGCATGTTGAAGTGAGTTGGGGGGAGCTGCTGGACAAGGTCACCATCCTGCTCATCAAGGCCGAGCGCATCCAGGACCCCGCCAAGGTGGCCAATGTGAACCGGGAGCTCGAGGCCCTCTCCAAGGAGCGAGGCCGCGCCCTCGCCATGGATTCCCGGGTGGCCGTGCTTGAGCAGGAGCTGAAGCGCATCAACGAGGCCCTCTGGGACATTGAGGACGACATCCGGGACCAGGAGCGGAACAAGGACTTTGGACCCCGCTTCATTGAGCTGGCCCGGGCCGTCTATGTCACCAACGACCAGCGGGCCGCCGTGAAGCGCCAGCTCAATGAGGTGCTGGGCTCCCGCCTCGTGGAAGAGAAGAGCTACCAGGCTTACTGAGTTCAGGCCTGGTGATGGGATTCAACCCCATCGCCACGATCAAATAAGCCTCTGGACCCTGGCCCAGACCTGGTCGGACTGCAGTCCCTCCAGGCAGGGGTGGCCGGGCACGGGGCAGACCTTGAGTCCGCAGGGGGCACAGGGCAGTCCAGCCACTTCCATCAAATCGACCTTGGGGCCGAAGGGGCGAAACATGGCGGCCTCCATGGGGCCCGCCAAGACCAAGGTCGCCGTGCCACAGGCCGCCGCCAAGTGACCCAGACCGGAGTCGTTGCCCACGGCCGCCACGGCCCCTGCCATCCAGGCCGCGGCTTCCTGAAGGGTGTCGCCACAGCGGTTAAGGCCAAAGTCACCGACCACTTCGGATCCCAAGTCCCGCTCTCCAGGGCCCCCCAGGGCCACCGGAAGGAGTCCTGCCTGGAGCGCCCGACGTGCGAGCTCCCTGAAGCGGGCTGCCGGCCAGGTCTTGGCGGTATTGGAGGCCCCAGGCATGAGGCAGAGGTATGGGCGATCCGGCAGCTGGGCACTGAAGGGGCTGCGGAAGGGACGAAACACGGGTGCAGGCAAGTCGGGCCAGCGCATTCGAAGCACCTTCCAGTAGCGGTCCAGGCAGGTGCCTGAGCCCTTCCAGAAGGGGGCGGTATGGGTGTTGAAGGGGCCTGCGAGACTCTCGGACACGCCGATGCGCTCTGGAATACGGGCCAGGAAGGCCCCAAGGGCAGGCCGGAGGCTCTTGGGGAAATGGACGGAGCGGACGGCCTGCTGCTTCCGCAGCAGGCGGGCCATGTCCCGGGGACTGAGGCGATGGGGATCCGGCACCAGCGCATCCGCCAGGTCCGTCCCCGCGAGCAGTCCCGTGGTGAGCTTGGGGCCCCAGACCACGAGGGGGCCCCCACCTTGGGCACGGAGGGCGTCCAGGATGGGGAAGTGCATCACTGCGTCCCCTACGAAACGGGGGAAGCGTACCCAGGTGGCACGGTCAGGAATCATGGGGCGTCCCCCAACCACGGTGCGACCACCTTGCGGAAACGATCCGCGGCATCGTAGCCCTCGGTCAGGCGTCGGGCCAAGGCCTGGGCTTCATCCTGGAGCCTGGACCAGGCGCCGGGGGTGTCCAGGCATTGGGCGATGCGGTGGGCTGCGGATTCCAGCAGGGCATGGGGCACGGCCTGACGGTCATCGGGCTTCTCCAGGAGGAAGTCGCCCCGGCCGTCCTGGAGCACCGTGGCGATGCCCCCCACGCTGGGCGCCACAATGGGAATGCCCCGTTCCAGGGCCTCGATGAGGGCGATGGGGAAGAAACCTTCGTTGCGGCTGGCCATGACGTAGAGGTCCAGGGCATCCAGGACGGGGCCCACGGCGGGGAGGGCCCCCAAGCGCAGGGTACGGGGTCCCAAGGGTGAGGCCGCCAGGGCCTTGTCAAGGTTCCGGGCCGTGGTGGCTTCCTCGCGCCCACCGAAGATGAGGTGGATCGGACGGCCGAGGCGAACCTCCAGGGCCTCCGCCAAGGCGAGCACCGCCAGGGGATCCTTCCGGCCATCGATCTGCCCGACATAGCCGACCACCAGGGCCTCCTCTGGGAGCCCAAGGGCGCGGCGTGCGGCCTGCAGCGCTTCGGGCCGCGGCCGGTCGGCGGTGGACCTCGGATAGATCGGGTGGATGATGGGGCAGGGCTGGGGGCCGAGGAGCTGCCGCACCGCAGCTTCGAAGGGCCAGGTGATGATCCACTGGTCCACCCAGGGGCTGATGCCACGGTACTTCCTCAGGTGGCGGTCGTAGTGCTCATGGAGGGTGACCACGGTGGGAACCCGGTACCTCCCCAGGCGGGCCATCCAGGGCAGGGCTCGCTGGGCGCCCTTGTGGTTGCAGAGCACCAAGAGATCTGGGCGTTCTCGAACCATCCACCGGGCGAATCCCCAGGCGCTGGGGAGGTGGTGAACGCCTTCGATCCGGGGGTGACGATCCCTCAGTTCGGGCTCGATGTCCCGGCGGTCGGGTTCCTTGGCGAAGAGGATGGACACGCGGACCGGGAGTTCCGCCAGGGCGGCCACTTGTTCCAGGAGGACCCGCTCCCCCCCGCCGTAGCTCAGTTTCCGATGGGCAAATGCGATGTGCTTCACGGGACCTCTCGAAGGCCCCATCATAGTGCCATTCCCTGCCCAACCTTCCCCCGGAAAGCCCATGCCCCATCCCATCCCTGTGCGTCGTGTCCTGCTCGTGGAAGATGAGGTGAGCTTCCGGGAAGTCCTGGAGCTGGGCCTGGGGCCCGCGGGCTTCGCTGCCACGGGGGTGGCCACCCTGGGGGAGGCCAAACGCATCCTGGATCAGGAGACCTTCGATGTGGTGGTCTCGGACCTCCGTCTCAAGGACGGCACGGGCATCGACCTCCTGGGCTGGATGAAGGAGCGAGGCCTGTCCACTCCCGTGGTGATCATGACGGCCTACGCGACCACGGAGACCACCGTACAGGCCCTGAGCCTGGGGGCCGTGGACTTCCTCACCAAGGCCAAGAACGATATCGATGAGCTCACCAAGGTGCTGCGGAACCTCTTCGTGGCGGCCCCCATGCCCGTCTTCGAGGTGGCGGAGATCGGGGACCTGGGGGGCATCAGCGAAAAGATCCGGAAGGTGCAGGCCCTGGTGGGCAAGGTGGCCCTGGCGGATACCACCGTGCTCATTTCCGGGGAGAGCGGGACGGGCAAGGAGGTGGTGGCCCGGCTGATCCATCGCTATTCCGAGCGGTCACGGGGTCCTTTCGTGCCCATCAATTGTGGGGCCCTGCCTGAAAACCTCCTTGAATCCGAGCTTTTCGGTTACGAGAAGGGGGCCTTTACCGGCGCCGCAGGCACGAAGCGAGGGCTCTTCGAGGAGGCCCACGGCGGGGTCATCTTCCTGGACGAGATCACCGAACTGCCCCTGTCCTTGCAAGTGAAGCTTTTGCGGGTGCTCCAGGAAAGGCGGATCCGCCGTCTGGGGGCCAACGACGAAAGGCCAGTGGACGTGCGGGTGATCGGGGCCACCAATCGAAACCTGAGGGAGCAGGTGGAGGGGGGACGCTTCCGGGAGGATCTCTTCTACCGCCTGAACATCCTCCAGATCGAAATGCCTCCCCTGCGGGAACGGCCCGAGGACCTTCCCGTGCTGGCGGAGCACTTCCTGGCCCGCTCCGCGAAGCGACTCGGCAAGCCCGTCATGTCCCTCAGCGCCGAAGCCCTGGTGGTCATCCAGCGCTATGCCTGGAAGGGCAATGTCCGGGAATTGGAGAACTTCATCGAGCGTTGCGTGGCCCTCAACAGCGGGGGGGCCATCGGGGTGGAACTCCTGCCCGAAGCCATGGTCAGGGAGATCCCCCAGGCCCGTGAGGCCGACCGGTCCACCTGCACCATCCCTCCCCAGGGCTTTGATGTGGAGGCTTACATGGCCGCCCTCAAGGGCTTCATCCTGCACCAGGCCCTGGAGCGGTGCGACGGGAACCGCACCCGGGCGGCCCGCCTCCTGGGCATGAGCTTCCGCGCCTACCGCTATTGGCTCCAGGAACTGGGGGGCGTGGAGGCCCTGCCCACCCGCTGCCCCCACCCTCTGGACTTCCCCGCCAAGGCTGCCTCCGAGGCCGACCATGATGGATGAAGCCTTGTAACTTCTGGCTTCTCTGGCACACTGGAATGCTCGGGTACTACTCTGGAGACCACCATGTCACCCTCGAATCGCCCGAAGGAAACCACCATGTCCCACCGTCGCCAACGCGGCTTCTCCCTCCTCGAACTTCTGGTCGCCATGATGATCATCGGCGTCCTGGGGACGTTGGGGTTCACTCAGTTCAAGAAGTTCACCGTGCAGGCGAACCATACCAAGGCCACGGATGACCTGAGGAATATGTCCAAGGCGTTGGACACTTATTACATCAAGAACAGTAAGTACCCTGCCGTGGCTAGTTGGGAAGCGGCCATTGCCGCCGACAGCCCGCTCGTCAAAGGTGACTACATTGCAGTCAACATGCCCGCCTTAGATCCCTGGAAACAGCCCTACGAACTCAAGATTGAAGGCTCAAGGTACATCGTCAAATGCCTCGGTGCCCCCGATAACCAGGAAGAGTACGGTGTGATCGTGATGGAACCCGGCAAGATCTCGGGTCAGCCTGCCACCCCCGCAGCCAAACCTGCCGAAGAGCCTCCCAAGTGATCGATCTGTCCAAGCTGCCCCCAGAGGGCATCCGACTGGAGGGTTCCGGGGAACGGTACCCTCTGGAAGGTCATGATGTCCTCCGGGATGCCGCCTGGAGCCTGCGCATTCTGCCCTCGGACCAGGACGTGTTCCTGGACGTCCAGGGTACTGCGGTGTGGGAGAGCACCTGTGCCCGGTGTCTCGAACCCCTCGACCAGGAATTGCGGGTGGCCAGCCAGTTCCTGGGAAGCAAGGACCCCGAGCTGGTGATGCGGGGTTCCCACACTTTGGGAAGCCAGGACCTGGATGTGGTCTTCCTTCCTGAGTCCATCCTGGACGAGCATGAGCTGGTGAAGGAGCAGTTCCTGCTCCATGTCCCCATGCAGCCCGTCTGTCGGGAAGGCTGTGAAGGACTCTGTCCCCAGTGTGGTAAAAATTGGAACAAGGGGCGCTGCCAATGCCGCCCCGAGTTCTCCAAGCCCCCCAGTGCGCTTGCCAAGGCCCTGGCGGGGATCAAGCTTGACCTCGGTTCCGAACAACCGAAAAACTCCTAGGAGTCCCCCATGCCGAATCCCAAGCGACGCCATTCCAAAGCCCGCCGTGACCGGCGCCGCACCCACGACTCGCTGGATGCCATGAGCCAGAGCACCTGCTCCAACTGCGGTGCGGCCAAGATGCCCCACCGTGTGTGCCCCGCTTGCGGCTTCTACCGGGGCAAGAAGGCAGTCGAGAAGGGGCAGAGCCTGTAGGATCCAGGCTGGACAGCCCATCCATGTATCGCATCGCCCTGGATGTGATGGGGGGAGACCATGCCCCCCATGCCACCCTGGAAGGCGCCGCCCTGGCCCTCACCGCCCACGAGGAACTGAACCTGCTCCTGGTGGGGGACGAACAGCGGCTGCGCAGTCTGATGGATGCCCATGGAATCAAGGGGGGCTTGGCCGCCCGCACGGAGCTGGTGCATGCCTCCAGCGTCGTGACCATGGACGACAAGGCCACGTCCATTCTCCGGGACAAGCGGGACAGCTCCATTCGTGTGGCTGCCAAGCTCGTGCGGGAGGGCATGGCCGATGGCATGGTGACCCTGGGACATACTGGGGCCGCGATGATTGCCTCCATGAAGGTCATAGGCATGCTGCCCGGTGTGGAACGACCCGCCCTGGCCGCCTGCCTGCCCAATGTTAAAGGTCGCCCCACGGTGCTCTTGGACGTGGGGGCCAATGTGGACAGCAAGTCTGAGCACATCGTGCAGTTCGCCCTGATGGGCGCCGTCTACGCCGAGCACGTCCTTGGGGTGCGTCGACCCAAGGTCGGCATTCTCAGTGTGGGTGAGGAGGACGCCAAGGGTAGCGAAACGACCCGCGCGGCCTCGGGCATCCTCAAGTCCCTGGACATGAATTTCGGTGGGAACGCCGAAGGCCGAGACATCTGGAATGGCAATTTCGATGTGGTGGCCTGTGATGGTTTCGTGGGCAATGTGGTCCTCAAGGCCTCCGAGGCCCTGGCGGAAGGCATTCTTCGCGGCATGAAGGAAAGCATTCTGGAAGGTCTGGTCAGTCGCCTCGGCGGCCTCCTCATCAAGCCCGCCATGCTGCGCTTCAAGAAGAGGCTGGACTACGCCGAGTATGGGGGTGCCCCGCTCCTGGGTGTTCGGGGGGTCTCCATCATTGGCCATGGCCGCAGCAATGGGCGGGCGGTGGCCAGTGCCATCCGCGCGACCCTTCGGGCCTGCGAGCACCGGGTCACCGACCGCATCCATTCGGCCCTGTCCGAGCTGCTGCCCCAGACGGCCGTGGTGATGAACGGGGACACCCACCCACCCACGGTGTGAACCCTTCCCAGAGCCCCGGTCCCCGGGGCTTTTTTTTGGAGTCAGCCCATGAAGTACAAACGCGTCCTCCTCAAGCTCTCCGGTGAGGCCCTGATGGGCGAGCAGAAGGGCGGAATCGATCCGGCCGTGGTGACCATGATCGCGGACCAGATCACGGCCATCAGGACCTTGGGCGTACAGGTGGGCATCGTCATTGGGGGAGGCAACATCTTCCGGGGCGTGGCCGGGGCCACCAAGGGGATGGATCGCGTGACGGCCGACCACATGGGCATGCTGGCCACCATGATCAATGCCCTGGCCTTGCAGGACGGCATGGAGCGTCGGGGCATTGCCGTTCGTGTCATGAGTGGGATCGATATGCCCAAAGTGGCCGAAAGCTACATCCGACGCAGGGCCATGCGCCACATCGAGAAGGGGCGGGTCATCGTGTTCGGTGCTGGCACCGGCAACCCCTACTTCAGCACCGACACCGCCGCGGCCCTCCGGGCGAGTGAGATCGATGCGAACGTGGTCATGAAGGCCACCAATGTGGACGGCATCTACACCGCCGATCCCAACAAGGATCCCAAGGCCGTGCGGTACGAGCACATCAGCTACCAGGAGGTCCTGGAGAAGGACCTGCGGGTGATGGATGCGTCCGCCATCGCCCTGTGTCGTGAAAAGAAGCTCCCGATCCTGGTCTTCGATATGAACAAGCCCGGCAACCTTGTGAAGGCCGTCCAGGGCGAGGCCGTAGGCACCCTGGTGGACTGAGATGTTTCCCCACCTTCCGGATGCCACGATACTGCGGGAGGCCGAGGCCCTCGAGGCCTACCGGACGGATGAAGGCCATGTCCAGGGGGTGCTGCCTTTGGCCGTGGTGCGCCCCCACGGACCCGCGGCCCTCCGCGAACTGGTGCGCCTGGCCAAGGCGGAGGGTTTCGGCCTCGTCCCCCGAGGCAAGGGCACGGGCAAGGCCGGGGGATGCACGGCCCTGCCCCGTTCGGTGGTGGTGGACCTCATGGAATGGCCGGGGGAGATCCAGCTGTCCCTGCAGGATCTCGCCCTCACCGCGCCTGCCAGCGCCCTCCTCCGGGAGGTGAAGGCAGCTGCGGAAGGGGCGGGCCTCTTCTACCCTCCGGACCCCAATAGCTGGGACCAGTGTGCCTTCGGAGGCAGTCTGGCGACCAATGCCGGAGGTCCCGGCGCCTGCAAGTACGGCATGACCCGGCACTGGGTCCTGGCCCTGGACGCCCTCATGGCCGATGGCGAGGTCCACCGCTTCGGGATTGCCTCGGTGAAGAACAATTCGGGCCCGAACTTGGCCCAGCTCATGGTGGGAAGCGAGGGCATCTTCGGGATGATCCTTGGGGCCACGGTGCGCCTCATCCCCCAGCCTACTTCCCGGTTGACCCTGCTGCTGCCCGTGAAGGCCTGGGAGACCCTGCTGGACCTGCCCGGGGAGCTGGTTTCGGCCGGTCTTCTGCCCAGTGCGTTCGAGTTCTGGGACCCTGCGGTGCTGGAGGATCTGCGGGCCCATGGTCCCGAAGCGGCCCGACGCATGCCCGGAGAGGCCCTTGCCCTCCTGGAATTCGACGATCCGGATTGCCAGACGGAGGCCTTCCTGGGCAGGGTGCTGGAGGTGCTGGGTTCCTGTTCGGACGACCTCCAGGTGGCCACGGATATTCGCCAGAGGGAGGCGCTCTGGGCCATTCGCCGTTTGACGAGCACCCACCTCAAGGATCGCTTTCCCCACAAGGTCAGCGAAGACGTGGTGGTGCCGCGCTCCCAGGTCCGGGCCTTCTTCGAGGGGGCTGCGCAGTTGGAGATTCCCATGGTCACCTACGGGCACCTGGGGGATGGCAACCTCCATGTCAACCTGCTCCAGGGAAAGGCAATGGCCCCGGAGTCCCTGGACAAGGTCCTGGAGGATCTCTTCACCCTCTGCCTGCGCCTCGGGGGGACCTTGAGCGGGGAGCATGGCATCGGCCTGGCCAAGCGCGAGGCCTTCCACCGTCTGGTGGATCCCTACCATGTGGAAACCCTGCGGGCCCTCAAACGGGCCCTGGACCCCGAAGGCATCTTCAATCCCGGGAAGGTCATCTGATGCGATTCGATCCGAGACGGTGGGTTGGGGTCCTGGGGGCCCTCTGCATGCTGGCCCAGGTGCCTCCGCCCCTGGCCCCGGGCGAGCGGGTGGACCTCGGGGGAGCCAAACCTCGGGCCATCGGCGTTTTCCTGGAGCGGCGTCAGGATTTCCATGCGCTTGCCCTGGGGGAGGGGAAGGTCCTGATCACGGGAGGGGCAGCCACCCCCACCAGCGAATGGTTCTCGGGCGCCACCGGCGCCTTCACCCCCGGACCCGCCCTGGTCCATGCCCGGAGTGGCCATCGGGGCCTTCGCCTCAAGGACGGCCGGGTGCTCCTGCTGGGAGGTACGGAGCCCGCTCAACCCGCCGAAGTTTCGGATCCCAAGCTGGGGCAATTCCAGGCCCTGGCAGGGGAGGCCCGCTTTGGCGTTTGTGCCGAGGCCGTCGAACTGGAGGATGGGCGGGTGCTCATGGTGGATGGTGCTTCGGGACGAAGCTGGGTCTGGGATGGACGGAAGTCTCCCGTGGCCACCGGGCCTCTGAACCGCACCCGGGCCTTCTTCAAACTGACCCGTCTGGGGGATGGCAAGGTCCTCGTGACCGGAGGACTGCCCCTCGGCAAGGCCGAGACCCAACCGCTTCCCGCGGAGCTCTTCGCACCTCGGTCGGCCAAGTGGAGTCGCCTCAAGGCGGCACTGGCCCCCAGGGCCCGGCACCAGGCCACCCTTGCGGCCGATGGTCGTGTCCTGCTTTGGGGTGGGCATGGCGCCGACCCCTCGGTGGGCACCTCGGACCTGGAGTGGATTCATCCCGCCAAGGACCTTGTGGAACGGGCGGGGAGCCTTCATGTCGAATGGGGCCTGCTCCCCAGCCTGTGTCCGATCGCGAATGACCGGGGGGTGCTCCATCCCGATCGCACCCGGGGGCTGGTAACAGCCCATCTGGGCGAACTGGTTTCGCTCCTGGGCTCCCCACCGCAGCCCACCCTCCCCATGGCCAATCGTTTGCAGGAGACGTGCCTGACCCGGGTGGATGAGGGACAGATTCTGGTGCTGGGCACCCCGCTGGCAGGTCCCTCCCTGGAGCGATGGGACGCCAAATTCAAGGCCACCCAGCCCTATGGGGTACTGCGCCCCGGGGCGGAAGGCTTGCGCGTGCTGCCGGACAAGCGGGTCATCGCCCTGGGGCCGGTGGTGGATGTCCTGGACCCGAAGGCTGGAACCTGGAAGCCCCTGGGCTGGCGGGAGGACCTCAAGGACCTCCTGGCCAAGGCCCAGCCTGGGGAAACCCCAGGGAAAGCCTTCAAGACCTGGCCCAAGGGCGAGCTTCGAACTGGGGCAGCCTTGGTGCCCTTGGACAAGAACCGAGTGCTGGTGGTGGGTGGCCAGCCCGGATCCAGCGCTGGCGCCAGCAAATACCTGGGCATCTGGACCGCGAACAAGAAGGCCTTCGCGGCTGCCGGAACCCTCGGTACGGCCCGGTCCTTCACCTACGAACGTCCGGGGGGGGCCCTTCGTCTGTCCGATGGATCGGTGCTGATCTGGGGTGGGAGCGAGTGATTTATTCCACGATTCCAAGGAGCCAAGGACCAGGGACGGCCGGTTCGGGACGCAGGGTGAGGGCGGCCAGGAAGCGCGCGGCGGGAACGGTGGCGCCCCGTCGGGTGTAGACGGAGAAGAGCAGATCCCCCTTCCGCACCTCGTCCCCCACATTCCGATGGACCCGGATGCCTACGCCCAAGTCCAGCACGTCGTCCTTGCTCCTTCGCCCTGCACCCTGCTCCATGGCCAGGATTCCCAGCTCCCGGCTGTCCAGGGCGTGGATCCAGCCCGCGGTCTCGGAGCGCACCTCCACCACTTGGCCTGCGGAGGGAAGGCGCGAGAAGTCGTCCAGGGCTGCGGCATCGCCCCCGTTGTGGGACACGAAGGCACGAAAGACCTCCATGGCCCTTCCGCTGGAAATGCTGTCTTCCACCCGGATCTGCGCCTCCTCCACCGTGGGGGCGGCGCCACCCATGACCAGCATCTCCGCCGCCAGTCGGAAGCTCTCCTGAGCGAGGTCCGAGGTGCCGTGCTGGCCATGGAGAATTTCCACGGATTCCATCACTTCCAGGGCATTGCCAATGGCCCAGCCCAGGGGTTCGGACATGCGGGTGATGAGGGCCTTGATGCGCATGCCATGGGCCTTGCCCACCTCCACCATGCTTCGGGCCAGAGCTTGACTGTCTTCCAGGGTCTTCATGAAGGCCCCCGTGCCGCTTTTTACATCCAGCACCAGGGCATCGCTCCCGCCCGCCAGTTTCTTGGACATGATGCTGGCGGTGATGAGCGGAATGGATTCCACGGTGGCCGTGACATCCCGAAGGGCATAGAGCTTGCGATCGGCTGGACAAATGTCGCCGGTCTGGGCGCTGTTGGCGAAGCCTGTGGTCAGGAGGCTGGTTCGGAAGGCCTCCACCCCCAGCTCCACTTTCATACCCGGGATGGCCGCGTATTTGTCCACGGTGCCCCCGGTGTGGACCAGGCCACGACCGCTGAACATGGCGCAGGGACCCCCGCAGGCCGCCACGATGGGGCCCAGGATGAGGGCGGTCTTTACCCGCACCCCCCCGGCGCTATGCTTGTCCACCTTGACCACACGGAGGCTTAA
>CAZPUI010000029.1:0-17017 GCA_964589695.1 uncultured Solibacteraceae bacterium
CCTAGGAATGGATGACTGAACGGGCGAAACCATGGGAGGGACCGGCGGGGGGCCGGGTCGCAGAGGTAGGCTCCCGTCCTAGTTCGCGGATTTGCCAAGGGTCGCGTTCTGAATGAGCGGCTTGGCCCAGAGCCCGATGCCCACGATGTAGGCCACCGGGAAGAAGACCAGGAGCATGGCCAAGCGAAGCCCGAAGGCATCACCCAGGCTGCCCACGAGGTAGGGCACCACCGCGCCGCCCACGATGCCGGTGCAGAGGATGCCGGAGAAGGAGCCGTGGTGCTTCTCCACGGAATTGAGGGCCAGGCTGAAGATCGTGGCCCACATGATGGAGGTCCAGAAGCCCACCAGGGGCAGGGCCACGATGGCCATGGCCCGGGTTCCGAAGAGGCCGCACGCCAGGGTGAGGCCCGCCAGGAGGCCAAAGGCCACCAGGATCCGCCGGGAATCGAAGAGCTTGAGCAGGAGCATGCCCAGGAGGCAGCCCAGGGTCTGAAGGCCCCAGAAGGCGGAATTGGCCTGGGCGCCCAGTGTGGCGGGATCCACGGCGTGGTAGTCCTGCAGGAACTTGGAGATCCACACGGACACGCCCTGCTCCAGGCCTACGTAGCTGAAGGTCCCGAAGAAGAAGCGCCAGACGGTGCGGTTGCGCAGCAGTTCCACGTGGTTGGCCAGGGTCCCGGCCTTCTCGTCCTCCGTGAGCACCACCTTGGGGATGCGCACCAGGAGGAGCACCACCACCATGGCCAAGGTGACCACGGTGAAGATCCAGTAGAGGGAGATCCAGGACATGGCCGGGGGGACCACCTTGGCCAGGAGGCCCACCACGGGCCCCGGTGGGCCCTGGGGTGTGGGTCCCAGGGCCTTGACCAGGTGGCTGTAGAGGTAGGGATTGCCGAAGGAGGCCAGCCCGAAGAAGAACTGGGCCATGACCCCATAGAATGCGAAGTTCTCTTCACCGCCGGCCACCCGCAGCAGGGGGTTGATGGCCACCTGCAGCATCGCCATGCCCAGTCCGATGGTGAACAGGGAGAACAGGGCCATGCCGTACGACGGGTTCAGGACAAAGAGCCCGGCGCCCAGGAAGGCGGCCAGGAAGGCCGAGACCAGGACGGGCTTCTCCTCGAAGCGCTCGATCATCATCCCCGCCGGGATCGACATCACACCGTAGGCCAGGAAGAAGGCGAAAGGCAGGAAGCCCGCCAGGCCCAGGCTCAGCTTGAAGGAGCCGATGATATCGGGGAGCAGGGGCCCCTGGACATTGGTCAGGAGCGAGATGACGAAGAAGACGAGGAAGACCAGGACGACGGTGAAGGGGCTTCGCTGCATGGGGACCTAGAAGGTGTAGCGCAGACCCACCTGGGTCCATGCAGGGTTGACGCCACCCACACGCACGAGGGGATCCTGGAGGTCCTTGCCCGCCAGTTCCGTCTGCTGGAGCAGGACCTGGAGGGTGAGCCGATCGCTGAACCGGTATTCGAGGCCCAGGCGGAGGCCCAGCTTGAGGCCCTTCACGTCCCGGACCGGGAAGTGGCGGTCCACGTTGTCGGGATGCTGGGTGTCCTCGGTGCCGGACTTGGTCATGGAGTAGTTGTTGATGGAGAGCCCGAGGACCCCGTTCAGGGCCTGCCAGGGGGTCTCCAGGAGCAGGTCCCCGTAGACCTGGACGGAGCCCAGGGAGGTCTTGAGACCGTTCTTCTCCTTGCCGGGCATGGAGGTGAGGCCGAGGCCCACCCGGACGGGCATGGTGGTGCCGTAGACCTTGCCGGTGTAATCCCCCCAGACGGTGAAGCCCATGGTGTTCTGGGTGGCCTTCTTCAGGCTGTCATGGCCGAGGATGAGGGAGCCACCAAGGCCGAAGCTGTGATCCTGGGCGGCCATGGGCAGGGCAAGGAGGCCCAGGAGCGAAGCGCGAATGATCTTGTGCATGGTGTCGTTCTCCGTGGAGGACCTAGAACTTCAGGCCCACGCTGAACTGCGCGTAGGTCCGGCCCGCGGTGTAGTAGGAGCTGTCCCCGGCATAGCCCCAGGGGCGGTTGAAGTTGGCGAGCGCGCGGCCGCCCACGGGGTTGTCCGATCCAGACCAACGCCAGTAGTCCTCCTGGCCCCAGTCGTTCTGGTGGGTCTTGAGGATCCGGTTGAAGAGATTGTCCACCTGCAGGTAGGTGGTGAGCATCACCTTGTTCCAGATGGGGAACTGGGCCTGAAGCCGGAGGTTGACCTGATAGATGTCGGACCCGCCCTTGAAGGCACCGGGAGCGTTCCAGTAGGTGCGGTAGATGGGGAAGCCGTTCTCGGCATAGAGGTCCGGGGGCTTGATGGTGTTGCCCTTGCCATCATCGTGGGGCAGTTCGGGCAGGTGACCGAAGTCGCTCACACCGAAGAGGCTGCGCACCCCGCCCGTCCAGTAGTTGACCAGCACGGAGGCACTCACATTCCCCTTGCCCACGGGGTGGACGTAGGTGAAGTAGAGGTGGGCCACCTGCTCCCGCATGAGGGTGCCCTCGGGGGCATAGACATCCGGGTTCAGCTTCTCGGCGTCCTTCTGGGCACGGTAGTTGTAGTACTGGGTGGCATCACGGCCGGTCAACTGGGACCAGGTGTAGTTGCCGCCGAAGGTGAGGCGGCTGGTGAGGTTCTGGTTCCAGGCCAGCTCAAGGCCCCGGTAGGTCTTCTTCTGGTCGGAGTTGATGAAGTAGTTGATCTGCTGCCACTGGGAGGGATGGTCCGGTCCGGTGCCACTGGGGTCCTTGACGAGCACCATGAATTCGGGATCGAAGCCATAGCCCTTCTTGATGTAGCCCACCCACTCCTTCGCGTACTCGCGCTGGACATAGTTCAGGCGCACGAAGCCATTGTCCAGGTTGCGCTGGTAGCCCAGGGTCATTTCGTTGGCGTAAGGCACGGCCAGGCCCTTGGACACATAGGTCTGGCGGTTGTCCAGGATGGTGTAGGGCGTGGTGGCGTAGTTCTTGAGGTCGATCAGCTGGTTGTAGTTGACCCAGCGGACGCCCGCGGTGGGGTCGTGGGCCGCTTCGTCCGTGTCCACCCCAGGCTGGCCAGGAAGGCCGTTCCAGCCGTGGACGGTGCGCACGTACCATCCGTTGGCCCGGAAATTGGAGGCCATCTCATCGGAGTAGGAGCTGGCCAGGCGCGCGAAGCTGAGGGAATAGACCTCGGCCCCCTTGCCATCGGGATTGAACTTGATCTGGAAGCGGGGCTCGGTGATGGAGGTGTCGGCCTGTTTCCGGCCGTCCGTGTCCTCGATGACGAACTTGTTGTAGCGAAGACCGCCCATGAGGGTGAGACGGTCGTTCACGGTCCAGGTGTCGTTGGCCCACAGGGCCTGGCTGAAGTTCTTGGAGGTGGAACCCTTCACCCAGTAGCGCTCCACGTGGGCACCGGGGCCGCGCATGGGGTAGTCCCAGTACTGGACATGGGTGCCCGTGCGGTCGTCCTCCGCCAGGAGGTTTTCGGCCTCGTGGGCGGTGAAGAAGGTGGGGAAGAGGAACTGGCCGCTGCTGGGATTGATGATGAAGCCCCCGGAGAAGATGCCCATGTCGCCGTTGCGGTCCCGGCCGAAGGCGTGCTCCGTGGTGTAGTGCTCGAAGCCCAGGTCGATCTCGTGCTGGCCCGCCATTTCCTGGAAGGTCTTGACGTTGACGTTGATGGACTGGTTGCCGCGCTTGTTGGCTGTGGTGGCCCCGGAGGAACGCTGGACGAAGGTGGGACCGTACCAGGTGACAGGGTCACTGCCGCTTCCACCCTCGGTGGTGGAAATGACCTGGGTGTCCCGGTCACCGGTGCCCAGCATGGCCTGGACGAAAATGGGATAGGTGGTGTCCCCCAGGACATCGCCCTGTTCATACGTAGCCCTGGAGGCACGAGCTTCCACAAACCAACGTTCGTTCAGGCTCCCGTTCCACGTAAGGGTATAGGCATTGGCCTTATCGGTTTGGTCGCCCATGAATTTTTTGTTCATGGCCCACTGGCCGTAGGAGCGCTCACCGGACATGCCCGAGGTGACGTGTTTCTCCGAAAGCAGGGTGAGGCTCAGGGTGTGGTTGGGGGATAGCTGGCCCGTGAGCTTGGCATCAAATTTCTTGATGTTCTTGTCTCTCGGGACGATGGTGCCCCAATCGCTCAGTTTCCTATTGCTAAGATCCATGAACTGGTAACCGGCGGGTAGCCCATCGGCATCCGTGAGCACATGGTCCACGTGCTCGAAATGGCCCAGGGTGGTCAGGGGGTAGCGGATGGCCTGCGAGAGGCCGATATCCTCGTGGTCCTTGACATAGCCATCGTACCCCAGCCGGCTGGTATTCACTTCTCGGGGCTGGAAGCGGGTGCCGAAGTAAAACCAGAGCCTGTCCTTGATCAAAGGGCCGCTTAGGGTTAAGTCCATGAACCGAGAGAAGCCTTCGGTGGCATTTATTTCCGTCTCGCTCACGTTGTTGTTCACGGGGCCCTTGCTCATGTTGGCGGACCAGGATGGACGATTCATGTAGCCCCGGAGGCTACCGGCAAAGGTGTTGGAACCGGACTTGGTGAGGATATTGACCTGACCGCCCTGGGTGCGCCCGTACCGGGCGTTGAGGGCGGAGAGGACCACCTGCACATCCTCGATGGAATCGGGGAGGGGCTCATGCAGGGTGGCGCGGTTGGTCTGGTCCCACTGGGTGCCTGAATCGTCCTTCACATCGATGCCATCGATGCGGTAGAGCACCTGGGCGTAGCCGGCGCCCCCCTTGGCCCCCGCGTCCGAACCCACACTGCCGCCGCGGATGCTGATGTGCATGCCGGAGCCCATGACACCGGGCGCAAGGGCCAGGGCGCCCCCGAAGGAGCGGTCCGTGGGGAGCTGGAGCAGCTGTTCCGCGGAGAAGTTGACGCTCACCTTGTCCTCGGTCTTGGATTCTTGGGTCTGATTGCTCACCACCTCGACGGTGATGGAGCTGCTGGCCTGGGCCTGCAGGGTGAAGTTGATGGTGAGGTTCGCCCCCAGGCCCACGCGCACATCAGTGGCTGACTTGCCGAGCATGCCCTCCTTGCTGACCTTCACGGTGTAGTTGCCCACGGGCAGGAGCTGGGCGCGGTAGTCGCCCTTGGCGTCCGTGGTGACCACCTTGGCCTGGAAGAGGGCGGGGCTTTCAAGCTGGATGCGGGCGTTCGCCACGGGCGCGCCCTTGGAATCGGTGATGCGTCCGCTGAGGGCGCCGGTGGTGGTCTGGGACAGCAGGACGGTGCCGCTCGCCAGGATGGCGGCCACCGTGGAGCGATGCAGGATGTTCCTCGTGCTCATGGATGTTCTCCGCGATGCCGGTGGGGCCTAGAAATGGAACACATAGGCGAATTCCACGTGGGGGACGAGACGGTTGTGCTTCGTCAGTCCATCCTTGGGGAAGCCGTTGTGGGCCGAGAGCCTGTGGTCGACGTCGTAGGTGCCGCTGCCGGGGTTGTGGGTGAACTGCACGGAGGTGTAGTTCAGGGCCAGCACCGTGCACTCCAGGCTGGAGGAGGGACCCACCTTGTAGCGCAGGCTGGCGAAGGGGCTGAGTTTCATGCCCCCCTCGGTGAAGGGGTGGGAGTAGGTGTCCCGCCAGCTGTGCTCATCGCTACCATCCCAGGGATCCCAGTGCTCCGAGCGCACATCGCCCACCACTTCATGCTTGAACTTGGTGCCGCCCAGCATGAGGCTCGCGGACCAGGCCCAGTCGGCATTGAGGTTCTTGCGGAAACTCAGGCGGAGGGCGAACCCATCCAGCTGGTTCCGCCGGGCATCCCCGGACAGGGCCAGGTCCGTGGCGTACAGCGAGCCCGGGGCCTTCGTCCCGATGGGCTCGACATACTCGTTGCCCGTCTTGTAGAAGTAGCCCAGTTCGACGCCGATGCGGCCATAGGGCGCCGTCCACCCGAGGTCCAGGCCCAGGCCCTGGGAGGCGGGGCGCAGGTTGTCCTGGGTGGACAGGCCGAGGCCCACCCGGATCTTGAGTTCCTTGTTGAACCCGGTTTCCTGGGCCGACAGGGGCACCAGGGCGGCACAGAGGATCAGCCCGCGTGCCAGGCGCGGGAGAGTACGAGCAGGCATGGTCCGACTCCTTCCGAAGAGTGAATGGACGAGGGGGTTTGGAGGGGATGTCCCATGTTCGGACATTGCAAGTCTGGGGCGGGGGAAAATGGGTTTCAACTTGAGTTGAAAATATTTGGTAAAGCCTTGAAAACCATGAAATGTACCAGCAAAAACCGATATACATACCATCCATATCGGGTGGGTTGAACATGGGCTTGATCCTGTGTTTTGACGGTCCGAAAGGTGAGGCAGGAGGGATGGATGGGGCTGGATACACTGGGCCCACTTTCCGGAGACCTTCATGCGTGCCGTTCTGCTGTCCCTCCTTTCCCTTTCCCTGGTGGGCCAGGGCTTGCCCATGTCCCGTGCAGAGGAGCTCCAGAAACTGCATCCCACCTGGCCCGCCACGAACCCCGGGGTGCGCAGGGCGGCCTTCGAGGCCCGCAAGGCGCTCATGGACGCAAGCCCCCTGACGGGGATCCCCTTCAAGGCCGTGGGGCCCATGGGACAGGGGGGCCGCGTGATGGCCGTGGCCATGGACGAACGCAAACCCACCACGTGGCTGGCGGCTTACGCCACGGGGGGCGTCTGGATCACGGAAAACGATGGCCAGACCTTCAGGTCCCTCTTCGAGCGCGAAGAGGCCTTTGGCATCGGGGACCTGGCGGCGGTGTGGGGCGAACCCGGGGTGCCCAAGACCATCTGGGTGGGCAGCGGTGAGGCCAGCCACACCCGGACGGTGTACATGGGGGCGGGGATCTTCCGCAGCGATGATCAGGGCCGCAGTTGGAAGCACATGGGGCTGCGGGACAGTCACCACATCGGGCGCATCATGGTGCACCCCACCAACCCCGATATCGTCTTTGCGGCCGCCAGCGGCCCCGTATACACGGATGGCGGCGAGCGGGGGATCTTCCGCACGGAGGATGGGGGACGCTCCTGGAAGCAGGTGATCGCCTGCCCCGAAAAGACGGGGGGCATCGAGGTGCTCATCGATCGCAGCAATCCTTCCATCGTGTATGCCTGCACCTGGGAACGCTGGCGCCGGGCCTGGAATTTCCATGAGAACGGCAAGGGGTCGGGGCTGTGGAAGAGCACCGACGGGGGGCGCACCTTCGCCCGGCTCAAGGGGGGCTTCAACCACGGGGAATACCTCGGCCGCATGGGCCTGGCCCAGAGCTTCCAGAACCCCCGGAAGCTCTACGCCATGGTGGACAACCAAACCCCACGGCCCTTCAGCTCGAACCACCCCGAGCCCCTCCCGGCCCGGGCCATGTTGGCCATGAGCCAGGCGGACTTCCTGAAGGTGGACGACACCCGCATGGATGCCTTTCTCCGGGGCTACCAATACCCCGGCGAGTTCCGTGCGGAGAAGGTGAAGAAGGACCTGCAGGAGGGCAAGCTCAAGTTCGAGGATCTGAAGACCTTCCTCAAGGGGCGGGAGGACATTCCCAAACAGAATCCCAAGTGCGTGGGCCCGGAACTGTGGGTCACCGAGGATGGCGGCGAAACCTGGACCAAGACCCACGACAAGGACCTCTGGGGCGAGTTCGATTGGGGCTATGGCACCGCCACCTACTACTTTCAGCGCATCGCCGTGGATCCTGCGGATGACCGTCGGGTCTTCATCTCATCCATCTCCCTGCTCAAGACCGAGGACGGCGGAAAAACCTTCCTGGAGGCCGATGAGCATGGCGACGATGTCCATGCCGATCACCACGCCATCTGGTTCAACAGCCTGGATCCCAAGCGGGTGCTCCTGGGCAACGACGGCGGTCTGAACCTTAGCCTGGACGGGGGCACCACCTGGCGACCCATCAAGAACCTGCCCGTGGGACAGTGCTACACCGTCACCTACGACTTCTCGACACCCTACCGCGTCTTCACGGGACTGCAGGACAACGGCATCTCCATGGGCGTTCCCACGGCCCTGAAGCCCTACCAGCAAAGGGATGGCTGGAAGAGCATCTGGGGAGGCGACGGCGCCTTCATCCAGGTCAACCCCAAGGACAACACCACGGTGTACCTGGAGAGCCAGTTCGGGGCCATGGGTCGGTTGAACCTGGCCACCAGCCAGTCCAAGGGCATCAGCCCCAAGCCTAAGTTCCCGGAGGAACCCCCCTTCCGCACCAACTGGGTCACCCCCATCGTCATGAGCGGGTTCCACCCCGACATCGTCTACACCGGCACCCAGTTCGTGCACCGCTCCTTCGACAAGGGGGACACCTGGGAGAAGGTCAGCCCCAACCTCACCAGCGAAGGCCAGAAGGGCTCCTTCGTCAACGTGGGCGGCGATGTCTCCTATGGCACCGTTTCAGCCCTGGCGGAGAGCCCGAAGCGATTCGGGCTTCTGTACGCAGGCACGGACGAAGGCTGGCTCTGGGTGACCCGGGACGGTGGCCTGAACTGGACCCGCTGCACGCAGGGGCTGCCCGGGAACAAGTGGGTAAGTCGGGTGGAGCCCAGTCGCCATTCGGAAGGCACCGCCTATGCGACGTTCACGGGGTTCAGGGAGAACGACACCCATGCCTACCTCTTCAAGACCACGGATTTCGGGGCCACCTGGACGAGCCTCAAGGGCAACCTGCCGGACGAGTGCCTGAATGTGGTGCGGGAGGATCCCGTGAATCCAGACCTGCTGTACGTGGGCAGCGACTTTGGGGTCTACGCCAGCCTGGACGGGGGCAAGCATTGGGACGTCCTGGCGGGCGAGATCCCCCATGTGCCCGCCTACGACCTGGCCATCCACCCCAGGGAGAACGATCTCATCATCGGCACCTACGGTCGCAGCGTGTGGGTGGGTTCCCTGAAGGTGCTCCAGGCCTACAAGCCCGAGGTCCGTGCCAAGGCCCTGCACCTCTTCCCCGTGGAGAAGCAGAAGGCCGCGGCCTGGTGGGAGAAGGAAAAGCCCGTGCAGGTGGGCAAGCCCCGGGAGGTCAAGCCCCTGGACCTCACCTACCACGTGGCCGCCCCTGGCAAGGTCACCGTGCGCCTGGAGAACGCCAAGGGTGAGGTCTTCCGCACCTGGGCCCTGGACGCCCGGAAGGGATTGAACCGCTTCGCATGGGATTACATGGTGGACGGGGCCAAGCGCGACAAGCTCCCCGAGGGGCGTCGCCCCTTCGTGCAGCCCGGGGACTACAGCCTGGTGCTGGAGCAGAACGGGAAGACGGAGAAGACGGCCCTGGTGGTGGAAGCCCCTCCCAAGGACGAACCGCGCCGAAGGGAGGAGGGGGAGAATTAGGGCCAACCCCAAGAGCCGGCATGGAACGTGGAGAACCACTGGAATCGCGCACTGCCGAAATCCAACGGCGTGGCAACATTCGTCTTTTCAAGAATTTAAACACGGAGGACACGGAGGACACGGAGAATGCACGGAGAAATCAAGACAGGCACCCGCGAATCCCCGGCTCGGCAGCACAGGGCGCGATTACTTGTCATGGCATGCCCGCCCCAAGGCTTCCCGGCCTGCCCGCTTGCGCGGGGCGTGCGGCAGGGCCGCGCGCGTTCCAGCAGGGGCGGAGCCTATGAGAACACCTGTGTGCTCCCCGGCTCCGCCCCTGCTGGAACCAGGCCAGGAAGCCGGAACCCTCAAGCCATGGTTTCTTTCTCCGTGCCCTCATGCCACGCAGTGCGTGGCATCTCCGTGGTTACCCGCTCTTTGGTTGCGGCAGGAAGCCGCGCTGGGTTCTCCGTGTTAAAGGTCCTTTTGGCTGCAGTCGGAAAACCGGGTTGAGTCCGCTTGGAAATGCGATCCGGTGGATCCTCAACTGTTGCGAACGATCTAGGGCCGGCGCTTCACCCAGGTCCACTCCACCGCACCCCCCGCCAGCAACCCTACCCCGAAGGCCAGCCACACCAGGCCCCACTGGCTGGTGTTCATGGCGTACTGGGTGTAGGTGTCCCGGATGAAGTTGCTCATGCGCAGGTCCTGGCCCCGCTGGGCCTGAAGCAGTGTCTGGAGCGCCTGCCAGCGGTGGGCCTGGTACAGGAAGGCGCCGCCCACCAGGAGGCACACCACCCCCGCCTGCAGGAGTCGGAGACCCGGGTGGTCCCGTCCCAGGCGGGGCGGCAGGAGGGCCTCCGCCGCCCGGGTGCGGGTGAAGTCCAGGAACTCCTGGGCGGTGCCGAACTTCTCCAGGAGGCGGTTCCGGCCTTCCAGGTGCAGGCGCATGAGGTCCGCGGTGGTCCTCAGGCGTTGGTGCAGGAGCCAGGCCCCCAGCAGGGCCGCGAGGACGAGGATCGCAAGGATGAGGTTCGGGTTCCTGAACATGGGTGGCTCCGTGCAAGGGACCCGGGCTGGGGGGCGTGCGTTGAGGCGTCAGGCCAATCCCAGCTTGGCCTTGAGTACCGGTGTGGCATTGCGGCTCACATCCAGCTCGTGGCCGCCCTGGAGCCGCGCCATGCCCCGCCCGCCCCAGGTGGGCTTGAACCCGATGACCATTTCGGGGCGGATGAGCTGGTGGCGCTGGATGCGCAGCATGCCGCTGTCCGGGAAGGCATGCTCCACCTCGGCCAGGGTGCTCCAGCTGGTGCGGAAGCGGTCCGTGCCCGCCACGGCGTAAACCACTTCCGTGTCCACTTCGAAGAAGCTCACCTTGCGCAATTCCAGGAAGACGAAGCCATCCCCGGCCTTGGCGGGGAAGCGGAGCTGCTGGGGTGCGGGCTGGGGCAGGAGCGAGGCCAGTTCGGGGCCCGATCGGCGGGGCACCAGTTTCTGGTCCAGGCGCTGGAGGGTCTTCTGAAGCCGGTCCTCCTGGACGGGCTTCAGGAGGTAGTCCACGGCGGAGGCCTCGAAGGCCTGGATGGCGTACTGGACATGGGCGGTGACGAAAACCAGCGGTGGCGCGGCCTTGAGCTCTGCCGCCACCTCCAGTCCCGTGAGGCCCGGCATCTGAATGTCCAGGAAGAGGGCGTCCACCACGGGTTCGGACTGGAACCACTCCAGGACCTCCCGGCTTCCCCCCAGCTCGGCCACCACCTCGCAGCCCGCCTCCCGCAGCAGGCGGGCCAGGCGCCTGCGGGCCAGGTCCTCGTCATCGGCAATCACCACGCGCAGGGTCATGCTTTCCCTCCTAGGAGATGGATGCGGGCCACAGTCCATTCACCGTCCTGGTACAGCCGGAAGCGGCCCCTGTCCCCAAAGGCCAGGTGCAGCCGCGCTTCCAGGTTGCGCAGGCCCAGGCCCGGACCTGGGGTGGGACTGGGACCCAGGGCGGCGCCGGTGTTGGCCACCTCCAGCACCAGATCCCGCCCTTCCCGGGCCGCGCGAATCCGCACGGTGCCCCCGGTTTCGGAGGCCGCCACCCCGTGCTTGATGGCGTTCTCCACCAGGGGTTGGAGCAGGAGGGGGGGGAGCTGGACCCCGTTGAGGGTGGTGTCCCACTCCCACTGGAGGATCAGCCGTGTGCCCAGGCGCAGCTTTTCCACGGCCAGGAAGCGCGAAAGGAGGTCCTGCTCCTGCCCCAGGGAGGCCCATTGGGCGTTGCCGTGCTCCATGAGGTGGCGGTAGATCTCCGACAGATTCTGAATGCCTTGGCGACCCGCGGCCTCGTCCTCCCGCACCAGCTGGGCCAGACCGTTCAGGGCGTTGAGCAGGGCATGGGGGGACATCTGGGACTGGAGCAGGGTCCACTGGGCCTCCCTGGCCTTGTTCAGGGCGGCCGCCTTGAGGGCCATTCGGTGCTCCCAGGCGGCCACGGCGAACCCCACGAAGGACCACTGGGCGATGTGGATCACCACGATGGTGGTGATTCCGAAGGGAGGCTGGGCGGAGGTCACCATCATTCCCGTGTAGGGCACCGTCGTGAGGAGGGATTCCAGACCCACCGCCAGGCAGGTCTGGAGCAGGCCACGCCCAAAGGTGGCCCGGGCCCGGGCGTCCCCCGTCCACTGCCATGGAATGGCCGAAAGGATGAAGAGCGACAGGGTTGTGTAGGTGACATACAGGATCTGGAACCAGGGGGAAGGGAGCACATACTCCGTGCTCCCTTCCCTGACGACCAGGTGGGTCATCAGGATGCCGACCAGGGCAAAGAGCAGGTTCAGGAGCGCGATGCCCATGAGGAGGCGGGAACGCAGGCGAGGGATTGTGGCCCTGAGGGCCTGGGAGAGTTTCAAAGCCGCACCCCCACCACCCGCAGGGTCAGGATCCAGACGCCCTGCCCTCCCTCCAGGGTCACGGGTTCCCTAAGGGTGCTGAATCCCTTGAGGCGTTGGGCCAACTGCTCAACTTCGGGTCCCTCCTGGAGCGTTTTGGCCAAGGCCTCGGCGTCGGGGCCTTCCCATCCGAGTTCCACTTCCATCCCCGTGGGGAGGGCGCGGCTCCCCATCCGCAGCGTCAGGGCCCCCGCATGGAGCGGGTGGCGCAGGGAGGCCTCCAGGAGCCGTGTGAAGCCCAGGGCTGGGAAGGGGCGATCCTCCGCCGCTGGATCCCACTGGCCGTGGAACTGGTTCTGGAGTCGTCCGCCATGGGCCAGGACCTTGAGCAGCAGCTCCGCATGGTTCCGTTCTTCCCTGAAGGGAATCATGTCCTGGGACTGGGCCACGAGCTGGGTTCGGAAGAGCACGGCCAAGTCCACCAGGCCCCGCTCCAGGACCTGAACGTCCCGTTCAAGCAGGAGGCCCTGGAGCGATTCGAAGAGGATGCGGGGGTTGAAGGATCCGCGCGCCACCATCTGTTCTGCGGCCTGGGCCCGGGATTCGGCATCCTGGATTTCCCGCTCCTGGGTTTCGGCCTTGGCCACGACCCAGGCGAGGATGCCCAGGAACAGGTTTCCGCTGAAGGCAAAGGCCACCACGAAGCCCAGGTATATGCCCAGCTGGCGACCTTCCAGGCCCCTGGCTTCCAACCAGGTGATTCCCGCCAGGAGGGTGGTCTGCAGCAGGCCCCACTGCAGGAAAGCCCTCAGCGGGCCGGCCTGGGGACGCTCGTCCCCAGTCCACTGCACGGGAAGCGCCAAGATAAGGATCGAGAGCACCCAGTACACCGCCAGGGTCACGGTGATTTCCTGCCAGGGAAAGTCGGGAGACAGGCCAGGGAGCCGCAGGTTCGCCGAGGGGATGACCACGAGGGCCGGCAGGACAAAAGCCCCCAGCCAGGTGGCCGGATGGTGCCAACGGACCCGCAGGGCCCGAATGGAATCGCGCAGCAGCATGGATTCGATTCTAGTCCCGAAGCGTGGTCTCCAGGGCCAGGCGCAGACCCGCCACCATGAGATCCAGGGCCATGCTCGGTTCCCCCGCCGCCTGGGAGGGCAGGAGGGGCAGGTGGATGAAGCCCGAGCGCAGGCCGGGAGACTGGGTGGCGCCCAGGTGCTGGAGGGTGAAGAAGAGGTGGTTGCACACGAAGGTGCCCGCACTGAGGCTCAGGGCGGCGGGAATGCCCGCCCTCCGCAGGGACTCACGAATGGTCTTGACGGGAAGGGTCGTGAAGTAGGCCGTGGGCGCCCCCGGTACCACGGGGCCATCCACGGGCTGGGCCCCCCCGTTGTCCGGAATGCGGGCGTCCTCCAGGTTGAGGGCCACCCGTTCCAGGACCAGCCCCGTGACACCCCGGGCCTGACCCACCCCCACGGCCACCGCCGGGCGGTGCAGGGTCACCAGGTCTTCCACGGCCTGCCCGGCCTTCCCGAATTCCACGGGCAGGCAGGCCACCACCACCCGGTGACCCTCCAGCACCTGACCCTCCAAGGCCCGAACGGCCTCCCAGGATGGGTTGATGGACTCCCCTTCGAAGGGTTCGAATCCGGTGAGGAGAACGGCAGGCATGGGCATGGTGGGCTCCAGGTACGCGCTTGGCCAAGGGTGCCTTCCTTGGGGGCCGTGTGTCCACCTGACCCCCGGGCGGACCCTCCGCAGTACCTCGCGCGGTTTCTGGTCGCAACTGAAGGAATTTCGTCTGCTTTCATCGGGTCATCGAGACGGTGCCCGTCCATTTACTTCCAGTCCAGTTGCCGTTGGCATCGAGCGTTGCCTGGTACTGGGCGTAGCTCTTCCTGGTCGCGGTGAGGTGCAGGATGCCAAAGTCCCCCACCTTGCCGGCAGAACCATCATCAAAGCAAATGTAGGTGCAGCCCGTGCTGGGCTGCCACGGGTAGAGCTCATGCTTATGCGTGTGGCCATTGAGGATGGCTACGAGGTTGAAGCCAGCGATCACCTTGGTGCGTTTGTTGCGCTCCGCTTCGCTGTACCAGTTCGTATCCTTCCCCGCCGTGGTCTAGGCCAGGTCGAACCACAGCACCTCTGAGGCCTCCAGGGCTTCCAGGGTCTGGGGACCCTCCCCGTGCAGGCACAGGGCATCCCCGGAAACCAGGTCCTCACCCCCCACCCTCACCTTCCCCTTGGCCACATGGAGGTAGCCGTAGCGGGCTTCGGGCAGGTCCAGCCGCGTGCCCGCCGAGGGCCGGCTGGCCCAGAGCTTCATGTCCTGGAAGACCCTCACCGAATCCTGGGCCCCATCCCGACTGGCCAAAAGGGCCCAGCGATCCGCCAGGGACTCGGGGGGGAAGGCCTGCTGGCCGTAGCGCGGGGGCAGACCCTTGGCTTCGGGCAGGATCCAGATCTGCAGCAGGTGGGTGGTTTCGGTGGGGGAGCCATTGAACTCACTGTGGAGGATCCCCGTGCCGGCGCTCATCACCTGGGCCAGGCCGGGTTGGATCAGGCCATGGGAGCCCAGGCTGTCCCGGTGTTCCAGGCTCCCCTCCAGCACCCAGGTGAAGATCTCCATGTCCCGGTGGGGGTGGGTGCCGAAGCCCTGGCCTCCCTGGACCCAGTCCTCGTTGATCACCCGCAGGGCCCGGAAGCCCATGCGGGCGGGGTCGTGGTAGTCGCCGAAACTGAAGCTGTGCCGGGTCCTGAGCCATCCGAAATCGAATCCGCCGCGCCCCTGTCCAGGCCTGAAGTCCCTCATGGCATCCTCCGTCCCCCGGATCGGGGTACGGACCTTTGGATGTTGCAACACCTAGATCGTGACCGTCTCAGGATGGTACGACCCAGGAACGTCGGTTCTGCAGGTGTGTGCTCAGGCGAAGGTCACGGCGCCTTCGGACCTCAGCCCGGGGCCGTGGTCCAGGAAGGCCAGGGTGGCGTCGCGGATGCTTTCGGGGGTCTGGGGCTTCTGGATGTTCGTCCACAGGGTGTGGCCGAAGACGAAGTTGCGGCTGAAGTAGTAGGTGAATTCCTTGAGCCGTCCCCTGGCCCGCTCCGGAGGAAGGTCCTCCAGGGTGTAGCGGTACATGCGTTCCCAGATCTCCCGAAGGTCGAGGTCCAGGCGGGGAAGGCCGGCGAAGTCCCGGAAGACCCAGGGGCGCACGGCCACGATGCGCCCCAGCATGAGGCCCGCCAGGGGCTCGAAGAGGGGACGATGGGTCTCCACATCCTGGACCGTGCACACATCCCCGTTGCCGATGATGGGAATCCGGGTCTGCGCGGCGATCCAGGGGAACGCCTCCCACCGAACCCGGCGCTTGAGCTTTTCCGTGGAGAGCCTGGGGTGGACCGTGATTGCGTCCACCCCCTGGTCCTCGAAGAGCCGCAGGCGCTCCAGGAAGGGGGTTTGCCAGCCCTCCAGGGTGTCCCCCAGGCGACATTTCACCGTGAGAGGCCCCCCGTAGACCCTGCGGAGGCGCACCAAGACCGACTGGAGCCGCGGGAAATCCCGCCACAGGGCGGCCCCCGAGGCCTGCTGCTGGATCTCCGGGGCCGGGCATCCCAGGTTGAGGTCCAGGGCCGTGCAGTCCAGCCCCGCCAGTTTGGCCACCACGGCCTCCAGATCCTCCGCCCCCGAGGTGCGGAACTGGTAGATGACGGCCCCCTCGCAGGGGCGGCGGCGGAGCCAGGTGGAGGTGGCCGGGTCCTCGTGGAGGAAGGCCGAGGCGGAGAGCATCTCCGTGAAAAGGGCCCCATAGCCCCCGAAGTCCGACAGCAGGCGCCGGAAGGCCGAGTTGGTCACCCCCGCCATGGGCGCCAGGAAGAGCGCCGGCGCCAGGATGCGCCCCTGGAGGCTGAGGGAAGGGAAGAGGGGGGGGGCGTTCATGGCCATGGCACGAGGTTCCATCCTATCCACTGCCGTTTCCGCGGGTGGTCATGGGATCCTCCATTCCCTACGCTGCTCAGGGAGGTTCCCATGGGCGCACAAGGTCATAAGGAAATGCCGCCTGAGTTCCTGGCCTTCATGAACGCGCCGAAGCCCCCTCCGGATCCCCCCCTGACCCTTCCGGAGTACCTGGACCAGCTGGGTGAGATGGCCCGGGAGCAGGGTTGCAGTCCCTGGCAGACCCTAACCGGCGAAAAACTCCACAAACTGCTGAAGTGGTATCGGGAAGCCCGGAACACCGTGGATTCCCCGCTCTTCCAGCCCGGGGATCGGGTCCACCTGACCTACTTGCCCCGGGGTGAGGTGTACCTGACGGTCCTGACGCCGGAGGGACAGGAGCGGGGTGGTCTTGCCCACAGGCCTCCCGAACATGAACTCCTGCCCGCCGAAGCCACGGTGAGCTTCGAGGTGACCCACTGGGAACGCGTGACCCGCGACATCGTCGTGGCCTATGGACGCTTGAAAGAGAACCTTCGAGCGCTAGAATCCTCCCAGTCCGGGACCGCCCAGGCATGAGGGCCCAGTACAATGGCCCCCATGTTCACCCACAGGCTCCTTCTGGCGGCGCTGGTCCTGCGGGTCCAGGGGGTTCCGGAACCCACCTGGGTGGGCGATCCGGACCTTGTGGCCCGGCTCCAGCCTTGGGTGGAGGGGGCGCTGGCCTCCACGGAGGCCTTCGGGCCATGGCCCTCGGGACCCTGGCGGATCCAGCTCCACGGGGAGGCCCGGTCCTTCGAACGGGCCACGGGGGCACCGCCCCAGCGGGCGGCGGCCTGGGTGGGGAGCACCCTGCACCTGCGTCCCTGGGACCAGCTGCAGCGGCGGGAGCTGGGGGCCCTCCTCCGCCATGA
>CAZPUI010000030.1:0-16955 GCA_964589695.1 uncultured Solibacteraceae bacterium
GCCATCCGGGGGGCCCGGATCACGTCGCGACTGGACCTGGCCTTCGAAGGCAAGGCGCCCATACCCAGCGGAACGGTGAACCAGGCGGAACTCATCGAGAGCTACGCGCTGGTGAACCAGTCCCTCAGCGAGCCGGAGGTCCGCACCCAGGATGGGATGGCCTGCCGCCAGGTGCTGGGGGTGGACCCCGAGGGCAAGCCCACCCTGGTCGCCGTGACCGAGGGCCTGGCCCTGGAACTGCCCATTCGCATGTCCCGGTCCTTCCAGGAGAACGACCTGGTGGAGGGTCGCATCCTATCGGCCTTCTACCACGAGGGTCTGCAGGTGGCCACGGGGGGTGAGGTCATTGCCTCCACGGGTGGGAGCCTCAGCCGGGATGGCATCAAGGCCACGTTCCCCGCGGGTGCCTTCACCCAGGGGACCTTTGTACGGATCCAGGCGGATCCCAATGCGGAATTCAATCGGCTCTGGCCGGAGCTGGAAGGGAAGGGGACCCTCCTCAAGTCCTTCCAGGTGCAGTTCTCCGGAAGCCTCGCCAAAGGCCTGGGCCTGACGGTCACCGGTCTCACCGTAGCCTCCGACGCGCGCCCCCTGCTGCTCCAGCGGCGGGAAGTGCAGGGCCAGCGGCCCGTGCTGGTGGTGGGAGCCCTCAAAGTGACGGCGGAAGGCCTGGTGCTGGACGGTCCCGTGGGGGCTCCCGGCATCCTGGAATCCGGTGCCTTTGCAGTGCTGGTGCCCACCCAAAGCCTGGACTGGGCCACGGGCCAGGTCACCATGCCTGCGGCCCAGGCCAGTACCTTCAGCAAGGGGTCCGGTCGAACCAAGGCCGCGGCCGCCTTCCATGCCCTGAGGGCCGATTCCGGTGATGTGGCGGTGAAGGATGCCCTGGTGCAGGGCGACTTCCTGCCCGGCGCCAGCGATGCCGCGGGGACCTTTGCGGTGGTTTCCACTCCGGGTGCCGCCAAGCGCATCACCGGCGAACGCTGGGACCTGGGCATCCGGGGCACCGTGGACAGCGCCGTGCCCGCCACGGGCCTGGTGCTGCGCCTGGCCACCACGCCCTTCCGTATCCTGTCCGTGCTTCCGGCGGAAAACGCCGAAGTGGAATCCGGCAGCCTGCTGACGGTGCTCACCACGGCCCCCGTGGATCCCACGAGCCTGGGGACGGCCATGCTGGAGAAACAGGATGGTACAAGCTGGCTGCCCACGGTGATCCGCCGAGAATTGAGCCAGGATGGGCGCACCCTCCTGCTGATCCCCGAAACCCCCATGAATCCTGGTAGCACCTACCGCCTGAGCCTCCCGGCCCTCAAGGGCCTGAATGGCGAAGTGGCATTGGCGGTTGTGAGGACCTTCAAGGTGCGCACGGCCCCCGTGGTCTCCGAGCAGGTGGACACCAGCCGCATCACCCTGAGCTACCCCGACGATAACTACAACGTCACCATCACCATCCCCGAAGGCGCCCTGCCCGCCGGAGCCAGCTTCGTGCTGGAAGCCCCCGGCATGGGCAGCAGCCACGTCGGCCATATGAGCCCCAGCGGCCCCCTCACCCTGGTGCTCAAGGCCGCCCTGGGTGAACGGCTGAAACTCACGGTCCTGTTCCCCAGCGGGAAGCAGGTGGTGGCGTATTTGAGTCGGTACGTGTCCGGAGACGGAAGCGGACGCGTGACCGTGGGCGTGGATGGGGGAAGGGTGGAAGCTGTCGATGGCAGTGGCGCTGCCGTGACCCTTCCACCAGGAACGTTGGATGGACCGGTGGAGTTAATCGCAAAATTCACGAAGGAGCCGGCGCAGGAACTCGTACCTGAATACCAAACGTTACCCATCGCAGGTCGTGTGCAGTTGTTTTCGACGGATACGGTATCGTTCCGTAAGGTTCCTTTGATTGAGCTGCCTGATTTCCCCGGCGCGTTGAATTCTGGGGCCAGCGATGGTATCGGGGCATACCCCGTACTCTTCCGTAACGATGGGTACGAAGATGACGGTACACCTGCTCGGTGGTATGAATTCCTAGATACCGCCGATGCATTGGATGGCAAGCTTCGGTCCAGGGGTGGGCTACCTGGCATGGGTAATTTGGAACCGTCACTCGGGAGCACAATCCAAACAGCAAAACAATCCATTAACGGACTTTTGGGGAATTTTCACAATGGATTAAACCAGTTGAGTTCTAACAGGCTAAATACCTCCTCATGCGATCCTGTGGGACTTGAGGCTAGGCCGATTCGAAATTTCTGGCGGAGCATTCTGGGTCAGTTTGCTGCAGGAACACCGATCCCAAGCAACTCCAAGATGAGTTTCGATGTGGTTTTGGATGGCATGGTCGTAGCCAATCCAGGGCCTATCATTTTGCAGGGAACTGTATACCGTAAGGTCGAAGGAGACTTGCGGGCGAGTCTGGTTCAGGGTGCTCGAGTATTTTTTAGTGCAGATGGACGCATCTCCAAAGCAAGTGGACGCTTCCTATCAAGAAGCAACGAGTGTGGTCGATATATCCTGATGAACGCCTTGTTTAGCGATTTTAATACCACGGCTTCCAGTCGGATCGTCGCGGTGGACCCAGATTTCGGTGTGTCTGACCAAAAGCCCATTCCAGCGATTCCAGAAAATACAGATCCCTCGACAATTCCTCCTCGTAAATTTTTCATTATTGACAATTTGCTGCTCCAAATTCCAAAGGTCAAACTTGCCGACCATAATGCTCCCATCGCAACCCTAGAGTTTCTGTGCGCCGATCCAAGTAGCACTCTGGGGCCGGAAGAGTTCCATCAAAATGCATTGATATCAGCGTGCGTTACAGCAGTAGATAAACAAGACAAGCAAGATTTGGTAATTGTACTAACTGTGGATGGGGTCAACACACCAATCCATAAATCACCATCCAAAGGAGATGTGGGAACCTGGCGGGCAACGCTTTCAGGGTTGTCGCAAGGTATTCACACTGTTGTCTTGACTGTTGCCGATAAATCACAAAATATCACCCAAATCAATAGAACGTTACGAATCCTCGATATGGGAAATGATCCCGCTGCTTCAACAGACCCTGTCACCTTCCGAATCGAAGTCGAGCCGATTATAGAAGCTGCGCGACCTGAGACAATGATTCGAGTGGCCTTTTCACACATGATGGCGGGCGTGACTAGCGCATCAATAGTGCTTGAGAAACAAGAGGGAACAACATGGCGTCAAGTAGTTGGAGTGCGTCATATCGGAATAGGCACGCAGCCCAATAATACAAAACCTATTCACACCCTGTTCCTGATTCCCGAAGGACGTTTGGAGACTGGATGCACCTACCAAGTACGCGCATACAGCAGTGTACAGTCTTTAAATGGTGTTCCCTTGAGCCATTTCACACGTGAGTTTAAGGTAGCCAGTATTGGGGCCCCCCTTGTGGATCACAAAATTGCAACAGCCATCCGAAAAATTTCATCCATTGGTGGCAGGGCTTATGTGGCGACAGATGATAAACTGTTCCAAATTGATCTTAATAACGCTACGAGTGTGCCGATGCTATTTGGTGTTACAGGATCCGGTGGAAATGATTTCCTGGGTCAAGTCATTGACAATATATCGACTTTCCGGCAGGTTCCAATCAACGGAACTCCGGAGGACCTGCTTTTGGTTTCTACATCGCCTCGGCCCGAACGAGCGGGTCAGGAGAACTGTGTGTTGTGGGGATTTAATATATGCAGGGTTGGCACGCCTCTCCTCCGATTCGGTGTCTCCATAGGCCCTGGAGGTACTGGATATGCTCCCACCTTTGATTGTCGGGATGGCATGATCCTCGTCGGACGAATGACAGCCTCCCTCATACTCATCGATGTAGGGATCGCCGCATCTAATTGGAATCAGGACATAACAGCCACCATTGGCCCCATGGGGAATAATGTGCGAGCGATCGTCCAACCCTTTTGGTTGGTTGATCCTAATTACCGGTGGGAAAATGGGGGAGCATCATCATGAGTGGTGGCGTCCACAGTGGTTCAGGGTTGGTACCTGTTTTAAACTCCTCGGACACCGGCGCCAGCGTGGTGGTCGGCTACAACCATTCCGGTGCCCAATGGCGCGGCCAAAGTATGACTGGAATGCCAAGCGCATTCATTCCTTTCGAAAAGGGGTCGTACAAACCTCAGCCATCCTACGACCCGGACGATGTATCAGCTCGCATTGCAGAAACCAGGAACGCCCCTCCAGCGGATGTCCGCGCTCTTCCAGGCCTTGTGACTGGACAAGGCCTAGGCGAGTCTCAAACCGCTGAATTCCCGGTTGTTCGACTCAAGGTATTGCCCAGAGTTACCGTCGAAAATGCTGTGGGAGAGACGCGTAACACCAACTTGGCAGTAGGCGTAACCAGGATGCCGCGTCCACTGTCTGGAGGCATTTTAGGTAATACTTTAATTATTATGGAGAAACTGGGAAAAGCATCGGCCTCACCCATTGGAGCTTGGCCCCTTCGTCCACCTTTCGGGAATGGTGTGAACTACAATATCCACCATGCCGGTCCACAGGTCGACGAAATTACTGGACTAGTAGCATTACCCGTTTCTAATTTAATCAACAATAAAATTTCATGGTTTGTCCTGGATTTAAGGAACCCACTCCTGCCGCGAACAGTTGCACGGGTGGATAACGCAACGCAATATGGTGCCATATCAAATGGGTTGCTGACCTTGGCCATGACAAATACTCGAATAGCCACTTATCGGGTGACAAATGGCATCGATGGTCTAGATGGAAATTCCTGCCTTGAAGGGATCACAATCACAGCAAGGTTCCAGAAACCCAAGATGGTTGTCAATTCCGCAAATCCGATACAAGCACGACTGGACTTCTCGAATACTTTCGACATGGTCGCTCCTTTCGTCATGGTTCAAATAGTTGATTCGACTTGGAATGTTGTTTCGGTGGGTGGTCGTGCATTGGAAGCATTTACGGATTCACGAGGGGTTGTTCACTTTGATTCGGTTCCAGATGGGACCTACTTCGCCCGCATCGTTCCTAAATTCCAAATGGTTCGAGACGGTCAAGTTGTGGCATCGGGTGCAGTTTATAATCAGGCCATTCCAAGAGTACAGAATATCCCGGGTTATTTTGTACCGGGTGATCCGTCGATTATGTCATTGGCGTGGCCAAATGCTGCAAATCAAGCATCCGCGCCACCCATCGTCGTATCCAAGGGTCGAACTCCCGCCACAACGGTCCGCGTACCAGTCCGAAATACTCTAACCGATCGATTCAGCGGCCCATTCAATATTCTCAACATAACCGCGAGGGCCTTCGAATACGTTCTTGACAACAAACCCAGAAATATATTTTCATTTCCATATTTTGCGGTTAGTTGGAGGCCAAATGGCAGTCAGACGAATTCTGGATATCGCAATTCGCACTCTTCCGTAAAAGAACTTTATGTGGCTGATACATTTCAATCTAATACGGACGAATTCGATGATGGCGTTCTTGGACACGAAATTGGACATATAATTAGCGCAAGTTTGAATGCGTCTTCGCCTATACCAGGTGATCACAACGATGAAGACCCTTATGAAGCGGCTTTTACATTAAACGAGGGGTGGGCAACCTTCTTTCAGGGAATTATTAAAACACTTCCGACTTATCCTGATCCAAACCCGAATTATTACAATACAGTCGGTAACAATGAAATTGCCTATGCCGGCGTCTTGCTTGACCAATTGCCATCCACAGCCTATCAGGCTGGAAAAATTAATTTCGGACTCTTCCAAGAAGATTCCAATGCTCGTGTACTTTGGCGATGTTTTCAAAATCAACTTATTTTTAACCAGGATGGAAACAAACTCTTCTTGTCCGTAGACAACTTAAATGCTCGAGTTGGTCCTCCAACACTGCTGAGATGGGCGAATTATGTGGATAGCACGATCATTCCGGGATCCAAACCGATTTTGGATCAAATCATACGAGAAGAATTTTACAAGAATGGTTCGTGGATGGAACTTGCTCCTGGAACAGGTGTTGCGCCTGATCAGCCTTGGCTTTTAAATCCTGCCAACTTGGGTGATCCGCACCTAACTCATAAATTACAATTCTTTAATAATACCGGAAACAGAAAAGAAAGTGTCGCTTATTATTCATTTTTTCCTGCCGACACCCTCACACATTCAATTACCCTCGAAATTAACCTACCCCCAGGAATGACTTTCCCCGCTCCGGGGCATTACAACAGGGATGTATTTATGCAAGTTTATTTTAAAGGTGAGTATACATTAAAGTTCCCGGTATTGGCAGCCGTGCAACCGGCTGACCCTAAAAAAAGGCGAGTTGTATTTGAATTTACGCCGACGGCGGTGGGACTCGAACATATCATCGCCTTCAGAGCGACAATAGAAAATACGAGTGCGATTAGCATGGGTCAGATCCTCACATATCAATTCGTCGATTTTCATTAAGGAGATTAAAATGCTCAATTCTGTCCATAGCAAAACCATGTTGTTTGGGATATTATCTTTGTGCTCTTCACGCATGGTTGTCTCACAAGCGCCAGAGCCTCCGTTCCAAGCAACCATTGAGGTGGATTGCGACCAGTGGCTGGATGAACAACGTGAAAGTGTCGGCCTTATTGGAGATGTGTTTACGTTCGATCTAGTGATAAAAAATTTCAGGAAACCACGAATTTTATTTCTTAAGGTCACAGCTGAAGAAGAAAAACCGTATTTCTACCGCATTCCAAATGGTTACCAGATTCTAGAAATAACCGATCTCAAAGACACCGCATATTCCGCAAAAGAGAGTTCCAAGGCTCGAATTAAAATCAAATTGCTTTCAGAGTCACCGCAAGCAATCCGAGTGGCCCTATTCGAGCGAATCGGCAATTCTGGTGTTGGACTATGTTCAAACTGGATATGTTTCAATCTAGCTGATTGGGTCGAGCGTGCGAGGGCCATGGGGCGAAGGGCCCCTGCGGTAAAAATTGAAAGAAAATCTGAACCGACACAACGCGAAAAGGTAGCTCTTCCCATTCGCAAGTAAAAAATCCCCCGGCAGAGCCGGGGGATTTTGAATGTGAGCCGCTCGAAGCGCCTATGCGGGGTCTGTAATGCGGCTGTGCCTGGAAAAAATTCAATCTGAGTCAATTTCCACAAAGAACAAATCTGTGACAATCGAGATGTTATTGATCTGGCCGTAGATTTTTTCGGAATTTCGACCTTTGCCCAGGCAAAGATGACCTTCCTTGACAACCCAATAGCGTGCAACATCCCCAAGAGGTAGGGCGAAGCTAAATCATCTTTGGCGAGAGCAGCCCAACTTTATAAGGCTATAGGCTGCTAGGCCCCAGCCACACCGGTGATGGAGCCCACCCACTTTTAGGGTTCCGATCAATCGTGATGTAGGACTCGGCCTTAATTCCATAGACATTCCGTGAGGCGAGTTCGGTGGTCCCGGTGGGTCTGCTGGGACCTACATCCATGTCCCCACCCTGGATTTCGTGGTGGATCCCACCCAGTTAGGTGACAAGGAGCAACCGTTCGCCGAAGCCAGCATCCAGGTGCGAAATACAAATGGGACCTACCGCACTACAAATATCGTCAACCTCTCGGACGGCAGCCTGCCCTATGCCACGATCAAGGTGCACGACAACAAGACGCCCACGGCCAAGCTGGTCCTGGACCTCAAGGTCGATGGGTATGCAAATCCCATCTGCCAGGGGGAATGCGGCAAGGTCCAGTCCTGGGGCACGAACCACAAGCCCCAGCGGGAAGGCAAGCTGGATGTTTTCCGGTTCTCCCTCCAGGGGTTGTCCGAAGGCAGCCACGTGGCCACCTTCACGGTGTTCGACGAGGCCTGCAACAAGACCACCCACAGTGTGAATTTCAATGTGGTGTATTTCGGGAGCGATCTGCCCGAGGACAAGGCAAATCCGCCCTCCATGTCCCTGGAAACTTCGGGTACGCTCCAGGCCGTGACCACCACCTCCCCCCTCAAGATCAAGTTCTCCGAGCCCGTGGTGGGGGTGAGCGCCGGCACCCTGGTGCTGGAGCGGGCGGAGGGCGGGGGCTTCGTGCCGGAAACGGCCCGGGTCATCGGCCCCTTGGGCGACGTGACCGTCTCCCAGCGGGTGTCGGAAGTGAACCTCATCCTGCCCAGCCGCCTCAAGGCCTCCACCAACTACCGCATTTCGGCGGCGGACACGATCCTGGATCTCTCCGGCACCCCTCTGTCCGCGCGCACGATCCCCTTCACCACCGCGGGCTACCAGAGCCTTCCGAGCCTGGACATTCCCAAGGGCAAGGTGAGCGATATCGCGGCCATCGGGAACATGGTCTATGTGGCGGTGGAAGGAAAGATCCACGCCTACACCTTCGATGGCACGTCCTGGGCCAGCCAAGGCCAGGTGGGACCCAGCGCCCAGAAGGATTTCTTTGGGCAGGACGTCGTGCGGGTGCGGGCCTTCCAGGATGTACCCCTGGCCAAGGGCAGCGTGGGCCACCTGCTCCTGGTGACCACCTCCCCCAAGCCGGGCGTGACCCACCAGCAGAATGCCCTGTGGGGCTTCAGGGCATGCGGGGCACCGGACCTCTATTTCGGCACCAGCCTGGGGCCCACCTCCTCCGGTTACAGTCCCAGCCTCGATTGCATGAACGGCATCATTTCCGCGGGACGCCTTACCTCCTCCGTGGCCCTCATCGACACCGCCACGGCCCTGAAAGGTTGGGAGGACCACACGGCGGGAGGAGGCACGCCTTTGGATGTGCTCACGCCCCAGGGCGCCAATCAGGCCGCCACGGTGCAGAGCTTCTACATGGCGGATCCCAAGGGGACCGAAGTGCCCGCCAACTGGGGCGTGGGGCTCCTTCCGGACCTCCAGGCCAGTGGCACCCCCCGTACCGGCGTGGCCGTCGGCTACCTGGGCAGCCGCTTGAGGGGCATGCCCAACTCCCTCCACGAAGGCTTGGGTGGCTACTACACCCCCAAACCCCCCTTCCAGGGCGAAGCCGGAGGCGTGGACACCCGCACCATCCCCGTGCCCCTAGACGGTCGGGGCGTCACCCGCCTGGCCATTCTCCCCGGGGCCACCATCGCCGACCCCGATGGCAGCAACCCCCGCACCACCACCCTGGCCATCGGCCTCTCCGGCAGCAACCGTCTGGAAATCGTGGACGAATCCGACCCCGCCAACCCCAAACCCCTGGGATCCTGGAAGGCCCCCGGCCCCATCCTGTACCGCATGCCCGCCGTGGACCCCACCACCCAGCTCGTGGCCATCCCGGTGCAGAAGACCTACATCAAACCCGGTACAGAGCCCGTGCCTGACCCTAATTCGATCCAAGGATTTAGCATCCCGACCACGACTGAGACCGTGTGGATGGTTCTGAGCCTTAGTGATCCGAGCAAACCGAGCGTGGTGGCGGAAGTGCCTAGGATGGGGAACTGGGGGGTGGTTTCATCTGGGAGGCTGTACACGTCTGATGGAATGGGTAAGGTATCGACAGTTGACCTGAGCCAAAGCAGTGTAGGTGTTCGCCTTGCAAGTGAATATGAAAACAAGCCTAACATGCGACATGCTGCCTCGCCGTATCCGTTGGCATGTCAAGCCACAACAAGAAATATTTCGATATATGCTGTATCAATTAATCAAGGCGTCGAAAAAGTCATTGACACCATTGGTGTAAGTGCAACGGATCCATTGAAGATAGACCTTGCTCTTCCGCACAAGAACGATGTACCTGTAGTTGCTGAAAGGAGGGGTGTTCTCAAGATCTGGCTACAAAGCATGGAAGCCATTGCTGCCAGCGTAGTAGTCCGCGTTTCTATCACGAGTGCGATTGGAACAATCCCATCATTTTCACAAACCGTATCCGTTAGGCCTGGGTTGCCTAGTTTGTATGATGTGAACAACAAGGGTGGTGTCGCCGAATTCTTCCTGACAGAAGATCATCTTCAGTATGGAACGTTGAACCTTAAAATTGAAATACTCGATCAAGCCACCTCCATTCAATCACATACTCTCACTCAAACATTATCGGAAGCGTCGGAAGTTAATGTTTATATAATACCCCTTGTGCCTAACTGGGGCGACCCTGCAACGACTGCAGCAGGGACCTTCACACCTGCGGAAGAAGATCAGATGGTTAATACTCTTCGACTACGTTATCAATCTTATTTCCCAGTATCAACGTGGGAGAATCAATTCAGGGTAACTAAAACTCCGCCGCCTGGTTTTGGTGTGTTTACCTTGGACAAAAGCGAAGGATTTCCTGCTACTACGACAGATCCAGCAGGTACATTAGGAAAGGCATTTCACAAATTTACTGTGCAGGTGCGCAGGTGGCAGAACCTGCAAGTCCCTGTGCCTGGTAATAAAACAATTAAACGCTTTGTTTTGGCGGTCAAACCCGTTGTAAACGTTACACATATTGGGGATATTGGTTTGGGCGGGCTTTCACAAGTCCCGCTTGTGCATCCGACTGCACCATCGTTACTAGATTTTACGCCAGCTTCCATGTGTGTTCGGGCAGACCTAGCACCTATAGGTATGTTAACTTCGTTTAGACCATTTATGACAACGGTTGATAGTATCTTCGTGCATGAAGTTGGCCATACTTTCGGGCGATATCACTCCTTAACTAGTTTTGGGATGGCGGCGGGGATTCAAGATGCAGCACAACCCGAAGCTGCTTGGCCTGGTGAAAACCCGACTCTGAACACTAGCAATCCCAATTCCACCTCTAAGGGACAAAAGAATTGGGGCACTCCTGGAACGAGCCGCTACGGTGATGGAAATATTGGAATTGCTGGATGGGATGGTTTTCCGATTGGTGGTGGCTTAGGCTTAGGTGTCCCAATCCCCTTCAATAGCAAAGTGTTAGCTGGTAGTCGATATACAGTGATGTCTTACGCAAAATCCCAAACATGGGCTTCGGATTTTGACTGGTCCGTTTGGTGGAAACTGATCAAGAAAGGAGTGTCATCAGATCAACACGGTGAAAGTTATCAACTTATGGTTGTCCCGGAGCGGGCATATCTGCCTGTAGATACAGAAATACCTCTCAATGCAAAAACCAACTTTTTTGATGCAATGGGCAAGAAATCAAATACTTACGATTGGCCGTGTAATTGGTCACTTCGGCCCGGATCTTCGGGAACAATTATTCCGGGTTCGAACGGCGCTGTAAGTATTAATTACAAACCACCTAGGGTTTCCAGCGGTGTGCAGGTTGTCGAGGCCTCCACGATTGATCCTGTTTTGAAGAATGACCCAGACTTAGCCTCCGCGACTGCGCGAATCACGGTGGGGACTCCCGTAATTCGCCCCAAGGCTGGATCCATCCAAGCCAAGGTGCACACCACAGATGCCGTGCCGTGCGAAATCGTGCTGGAACCCGGAGGTCAGCTCCTGGCGGAACCTGATACCACGTGGTCAATATTCCCTCCGCCAGGCTGCACGGTGCCAGCGGCAACCTTGCTTGCGCCAGCACGGGGGGGTTCATCCACCTTCTACGCACCAAGCTCGGTCTGGAACGGAATTATCTGGAAAATAGACGATTATTTAATAACCGCATCGAATCCAGCCTTTTCATATAAAATCGGCAATGTTGGGCAGAATCCAAAAACGACAATCAGGGTTCGCGATATCAAACTCGATCTGGTTCTGCCCTCATCAGGTGCCGCGTCCGTTATGGCTGGCCAAGCGCTAGAACTTAAGGCTCGCGCGTCAGGTGGATGGAGCGACGAGTTGGATTGGTCGTTCGATTCCAATCCAACTCTGGGTGTTCTGACGGGTGCCGACAGCACCAGGACCTTCACTGCTGGGCAAACCAAGGGCACCACGCGCGTCAGGGTTGCCTCGAAAGTTAAGCCGTCTCTCTACAAAATAATTGAGATCACAGTCCAATGATTGGGATTCCGGAGTCTTAATGCCTATAACTAGATTTATTGTTTTATTGTTTTCATGTTTCATGGGGGGCTTCGGCCAAGGCGTAACCACCATCGATGTGCCCATGCCTGCCATTACCAACAAGGGGTGGCTCAAGATCATGGGCACAAAGGATGAGGCTGGCCGACCGGTCATCCTTGATCTTTCGTACACTCCGTTATGGAATCCACATCTGCTTGGGGAGACCCTGGGTGCCCAGGCGAGGATCATCATGAAACGGAGTGGCGAAAGGGATTTCCGCTACGGGGTTAGGATTGCACGACTTTCAGATGGAAGCGGACTGCACTGGTATGCCCATGTGCCCCACTCCCCCCTTTTTACGGGGGAATTCACGATGGAGGGCCAGGGCTTCTCGGGAGAACCAGGCGCGGTTTCCTTTGCTGATCCGGGCACGCCCCGCCTAAAACTCACCGAGGCCAACAATGGAATGCAATGGGATGTTGTGGAAGGATGGCAGGTTCAAGTCGCCATGACCCAGGATGATGGGGAAAGCTGGACGTTGCTAGGATCCGGTAACACCGGCCGTGCATCCTGGACCCCAACCACCGCTGCCGAGACTGTCGTTCGTATTCAGGCTTTCAGGGGACTTCGTGGCCACGCGAGCATTTTCATCCCTGGCCGAGGCGTTGTGACGGACCCCAAATTTTGGCTTAAGCCGAGCTATTTTGTCAATTATCCAGGCGAACAGCATTTGTCCATGTCGTTGGGCCCAGCCTTCACCTTTCTTCCAGGGGTGCAAAACGATTTCAAAACACTTAAAGCCAAAGTAAAAATTCTTAGGGATACTCAAAAGCTTCCCTTCAAAGTCCATGATATTTTCAATGATAAAGTCATTCAAATGGTTTTTCGCGCAGAGTGGGATATCGGGAAAGATGACAACCCGCTGTATTATGCTCCAACCTTTGATTTTGACCTAGATTTAATAGAACATCCACAATTACGAAAGGATTTCGCGCTATATCAAATAGCTCGTGACAAAAACGGTCAGTGGAAGGCATTACTCCGTTGTAAACCAGTCTACTATAAACATGATACATATAGTATGCGACTTGTTGATGAAAAAAACCAAAACCTAGGTGTCTTTCGTGTTGATTGGAATTCATTTTGGGTGTTGACTTCTGCAAAAGATTGACGTCGTTGAGTGTTGTGTTACGATGTTTCGGCAATAATCACTTTTCGGCGATCGCCGAGCAGATAGATCTCAAGACACTCGAGATACGAGAATTCCAGATTTAAAGGTCTGCAGGATCCCGATCGATATGCGGGTGAATTAATAATTTAAAATCCTAGCGCCCTGGTACAAGTGGATTCCCCTGTGGGAGGCAGTTGAGATCCTTCGTGTTTGGGTCGCAAGGACTCTTTGATGGGAAATATTCCGCAACATTTCATTTTTCCTCACCCCACCCAAACCTCCTCCGCGGGGGCATGGCTCAGGAAGGGGGTCATGGCCTCGGTGAACCCGTAGGCGCCGGTGCGGCCGAAGGCGAGGAGGTCGCCGGGCTGGACTTCGGGGAGGTGGACGTCGCCGAGGCGATCAAGGCTGGTGCAGAGTGGACCGGCCAGGGTGGCGGGGCGCAGGTCACCGGTCTTCCCCACGGCCCGCACGGGGAAGGGTTGGCCGGTGAGGAGGGGGCGCAGGAGGTGGTTGACACCGGCTTCCAGAAGCACGAAGCGGGTGCCCCGGCTCTCCTTGACCCGCACCACCCGTGACAGGTAGACCCCGCAGGGCGCGGCCAGGAAGCGGCCGGGCTCCAGGATGACCTCGCCTGAGAACCAGGGATGGGCCTGAAGCAGGTGCTCCAGACCTTGGCCCAGGGCCTGGAGGTCCAACTCGGACTCCCCCTCGGCGTAGGCCACCCCCAGGCCACCCCCCAGGTCGATCTGCTGAAGGTCCAGGCCATGGACCTCATGAAGCCGCTGGGCCAGGTCGAAGACCATGGCGTGGGTGCGAAGGAGGGTCTGGGCCTCCCGTTCGTTGCTGGCGGCGAAGACATGGAGGCCGCGAATGCGCACATGGCGCAGGGCTGAGGCCCGAGTCAGCAAGTCCGGGAGGTCCTCCTCGTCCACCCCGTAGGCCGAGGGGCCGGTGCCCCCGATGATGCGGTTGCCCTCTGCCACGCCGGCGGCGGGGTGGACCCGGAGGTTCACCTCCACGGGGCCCTTGGCGATCAGGTCCAGCCGGGCCAGGTCCTCCCAGCCCTCCGCCTGGATCCGCACCCCCATGGCCAAGGCCTGGACCAGTTCCTCGCCACGCTTGGCGGGCCCGGCGTAGAAGACCCGACTGGGCAGGGGCCCCAGGGTCGCCACCCGCCGCAGTTCACCGCCACTGGCGCAGTCGAAGCGGGCCCCCAGACCCTCGAAGCACCGGAGCAAGTCCGGGTGAGGGTTGGCCTTCACCGCGTAGGCAATGCGCACCCGTTCAGGGAGCGCGCGCCTCAGGGCCAGGTAGGCCGCCTGGGCCACCGCGCCCTTGTAGGCGAAACAGGGACCCGGCCGGTGGCGGGCCAGGTCCAGGCATTCCTGGTCGGAGAAGGCGAACAGGGATTCGGTGGGATGGGCTGGGGAAGACATGGGGAACAGGGTCCTTGGGCTTTTTTCTGGAGTTTTCAGGGATGGTGTGGGTGGGTATTTCTTGGATTCAAAGGTGGTTGCTGGGGGTGGAGATGGAAAAGAAGGTATGAACAGGGATGGAAGGGATAAAAGAAGGATGTGAAGCGGAAATTGGGATGGGGGGGGTGACTTCGGGGGGGGGCAGGTGTTGGGTTTTTGCTGGAACGGCTAGAAAGGGGAGTGAGGAAAAGAAGGAAAAATGAATAACAGGGATGAAGGGGATGAAGGGGATAAAAGCGGATGATCACTCACTTGGTGGGGTTGATTCTTGGGGGTGGGGCTGTCCTTTGGGTGCGGGAACGGGTATACCTCTGGACTGCTTCGACAGGTGCTTGGGGTTGTTGGGGTGCCCCTTTGTCCAGGGGCGCGCAGGTCATGGTGTCACCCGCCCGGGGGTCAGGATGTCCGAAGGGGGCCCTGTGCGGTATGGATCACCCAATACAAGGGTGTTTCAAGGCTCCCACGCTGCATACAGGTCGACTTTTGAACCCAGATCGGTGCCCATCCCTTCCATCCCTTTTATCCCTGTTCCATTTTCTTTTCTTGAATTCGAAACAAGCCATCGGATTGATTTCGACTTCATTCGCGTGCTGTGAACGCAAACCGAAATCAGATGTCAGCCTCAACTCCACCCTGTTTCTCGAAACCCGAAAGCATGACCACCCCCCGTGCCCCCGAAGCCCCACCCCACCCCATGAAAGTGCCGGATGAAACATCCCCACTTGGAAAACGTTCAAGGCACTTTCATGGGCAAGGTTCCCAGAAAGGCCGGAGCCTTCCCATGCCTTCCCGGATCTGCTCGGGTTTGGCGGCGTAGCTGATGCGCAGGTGGCCTTGGCCGCGGCTGCCGAAGGCGAAGCCGGGGACGACCACCACCTTGCCTTCGTCCCGAATCCGCAGGCAGGCCTGGAGCGGATCGGCCAGGGCCCAGGGGGGCAGGGGCATCCAGTGGTAGAAGGCGCCCCCGGGGATCCGGGGCGGCTGGCCCAGGGCTGCCAGGCCTTCGGCGAGGGCCTCCCAGCGTGTGCGCAGTTCCTGGCGGGCCTGGTGGAGGACCTGGTCACTGGCTTCCACCAGGGCCAGGGCGGCCCGCTGGGAGGGCAGGGGGGCGGCGGTGACGGCATAGCCATGGACCAGGCGCAGGGGGGCCAGCAGCTCCGGCTCCCCCAGGGCCCATCCCACCCGGAGTCCTGGGGCGCCCCAGGCCTTGCTCACGCTGCCCAGGACGATGCCCTTTGAGGTGACATCAAGGAGGCTCGGGGGGCGGGCCTCCAGGTAGAGCTCCCGGTACACCTCGTCCGAGGCCACCAGGATGCCCCTGGCCTCCGCCGCGGCCACGATGCGACGCAGGTCAGGTTCGGACCATGTGAAGCCCGTGGGGTTGGAGGGGGTGTTCAGCAGCAGGATGCGCACGCCCGGGGTGTCCAGCTCGGAGAGGAGGGTGTCGACCTCCAGGGCATAGGGCCGGGGCTCGGCCCCCGCCAGGCTGGCCAGGGCGGGGTAGGCGGGGTAGCCGGGGTCCGGCACCAGGACGGTGCTCCCGGGATCCAGGTAGGCCATGAAGAGGGCCAGGAGCGCCTCCTCGCTGCCCACGGTCACCAGCACGGACTCCGCCTCTACGCCGAACCAGGCGCCCAGGGCCCGGCGCAGCTCCGGCAGCCCCATGTTGGGCCCGTAGGCGCAGATGCCCTGGACCTCGGCGAGGGCCCGGCGGGCCACCTCCGGCAGGTCCCAGGTGGGTTCCCCCAGGCCCAGGGGCATGGCGTCGGCGGGGGCACCTTCGCTCAGCTGCCGGATGGGACTGGGACGAAGCTCGGCCAGGCGGGTGGCGGGTCTCATCGCAGGGCGGCCTCCAGGGCCGTGGCGGCATCGGTGCGGTCGTCCCGGTACTTCACGATGACCGGGGTGGCCAGCTGGATACCCTGGGCCTGGGCGTAGTCCCCCGAGGCGGGGCGGCTGCCGGGCACGACGACGGCCCCCTCCGGCACTTCCCCCTGCCAGGCGCGGCCCTTCCCCAGGTCGTGGAGCCCCGTGGAAGCCTGGGGGGTGACGCCCCTGGCCCACACGGCCCGCACGATCACCGACCCGGCGCGCCTGAAGGCCGAGCTGGCGACCGTGCGCCGCCAGGGCTGGTGCCTGGTCGACCAGGAGCTCGAGGAGGGCCTGGTGTCGCTGTCGGTGCCGATCCGCGACCGCAGCGGCCGCGCCGTCGCCGCGATGAACATCAGCGGGCAGGTGGCGCGCAAGGTTGACGAGGGCGAACAGCGTGTCGCCGAGCTCCTCCTCGATGGCTCGAGGGTCCTTCTTCGCGATGGCCTCGTCGAGCTCTTGGAGCTCCTCGGTGACCTTGGCGCGGGGGCCCTCGGCCTCCGGCCAGTCGAAGCCCACGCGGCCGACCTTCTCGGCCACGCGCTGGGCGCGGGTGAGCGCGGAG